>NZ_VHIJ01000023.1:31688-142250 GCF_006680095.1 Pseudarthrobacter sp. B4EP4b
GAAGTTGTGCCGCGGCGGCGGGCAGGACGTGGCCCACTCGAGCGAGGCGCCGAAGCCCCAGGGGTCGTCCACCTGTACCTTTTCGGCACTGCGCCACGTGATGTAGACGTTCCAGAAGAACGGGATCAGCGATGCGCCCAGGACAAACGAGGCCACGGTGGAGAACTGGTTCATCCAGGTGAAGTTGTCCTCCACCAGGTAGTCCGCGTAACGGCGGGGCATGCCCTCGACGCCCAGCCAGTGCTGGATGAGGAAGGTGCCGTGGAAGCCGAGGAACAGGAGCCAGAAGTGGATCTTGCCCAGGCGTTCGTTGAGCATCTTGCCGGTCCACTTGGGCCACCAGAAGTAGAAGCCTGCGAACATCGCGAACACCACGGTGCCGAACACCACGTAGTGGAAGTGTGCCACCACGAAGTAGGAGTCGGAGACGTGGAAGTCCAGCGGCGGGGATGCCAGGATGATGCCGGTGAGGCCGCCGAAGAGGAAGGTGATCAGGAAGCCGATGCTCCACAGCATGGGCGTTTCGAACGTCAGCGATCCGCGCCACATGGTGCCGATCCAGTTGAAGAACTTCACGCCCGTGGGCACCGCGATCAGCATGGTCATGAAGGCGAAGAACGGCAGCAGCACGGCGCCGGTGACGTACATGTGGTGGGCCCACACGGTCACGGACAGGGCGGCGATGGCGATCGTTGCGTACACCAGGCCCTTGTAGCCGAAGATCGGCTTGCGGCTGAAGACCGGGAAGATCTCGGAAACGATGCCGAAGAACGGCAGCGCGATGATGTACACCTCGGGGTGGCCGAAGAACCAGAACAGGTGCTGCCAGAGGACGGCACCGCCGTTTTCGGGATCGAAGATGTGGGCACCGAAGCGGCGGTCGGCACCGAGTGCGAACAGCGCGGCGGCCAGCGGCGGGAACGCCATGAGTACCAGAATGGCGGTGACCAGGGTGTTCCAGGTGAAGATCGGCATCCGCCACATGGTCATGCCCGGTGCGCGCATGCAGATGATGGTGGTAATGAAGTTGACCGCACCAAGGATGGTGCCGAAGCCGGACAGTGCCAGGCCGAACACCCACAGGTCGCCACCGATGCCGGGGCTGAATGTGGTGTTGGACAGCGGCGCGTAGGCGAACCAGCCGAAGGAAGCGGCACCCTGCGGGGTGATGAAGCCGGACACCGCGATGGTGGAGCCGAAGAGGAAAAACCAGAAGGCCAGTGCGTTCAGCCGCGGGAACGCGACATCGGGTGCGCCGATCTGAAGGGGCATGATGACGTTCGCGAAGCCGGCGAAAAGCGGGGTGGCGAACATCAGCAGCATCACGGTGCCGTGCATGGTGAACAGCTGGTTGTACTGCTCCTTGGTCTGCAGGATCTGCATACCGGGCTCGAACAGTTCGGCGCGGATCAGCAGTGCCATCACGCCGCCGAGGCAGAAGAACACAAACGAAGCGATCAGGTACATGTACCCGATGGTTTTGTGGTCAGTGGAGGTGATCCAGTTGACGACGATGCGTCCCTTGGATTTGGGAACCACGGGAGCCGTGAGGACTCCGGTGGGTGCGGATTGAGTGTACGTAGCCACGTCGCTCCCCTTACTTAATTTCGTTCAGGTTCGGGTTGCGGTCGTACTCCACACCAAGGAGGCCCGTGTTGCCGGCGGCCTTGAGCTCTTCCATGTGGGCCTGGAATTCAGCTTCCGACACCACCTTGACGCGGAACAGCATTTCGGAGTGGTACTCGCCGCAGAGTTCGGCGCACTTGCCGTCGTAGGTGCCCTCTTTAGTGGGGGTAAACCGGATGTAGTTGGTCTTGCCGGGGATCATGTCGCGCTTCTGCAGGAAGGCGGGAACCCAGAAGGAGTGGATCACGTCGCGTGCGTTGAGTTCGAGGTCAACGGACTTGTTGACGGGCAGGTACAGCGTGGGGAGCTGTTCCTTGTCGATCGTGTTACCCGTGAGGTGCGCCTGGACGCCGGCCTCGTGGAGGTCTTCTTCGATGACGTCGCCGGACTTGTAGTTGAAGTCCCAGGCCCACTGCTTGCCGCGGACATCAACAACGACGTCGGCGGGCTTGGAGCGGTCATCAATGGCCTGCTGGTCACGGTCAGTGAAGTAGAAGAACACCAGGACCATAAACAGGGGGATGGTCAGGTAAAAGACTTCCAGGGGAAGGTTGAAGCTGGTCTGCCGCGGGAATCCCACGGTGCCCTTGCGGCGCCGGTAGGCGACCAGGCACCAGACGATCAAGCCCCAGGTAATGATGCCCACAGCAAGGGCGGCAATCCATGAGTTGACCCAGAGGTCCATGATGCGGTCGCTGTTGTTGGTGGTGCCACGTTCTGTGGGCAGCCACCCCTTCTCTACCTCTGGCGAACATCCGGTCAAAACCAACGCGCCGGCAATTGCCAAGCTTGAGATCGTGGTGATCGTTTTGCGTCGGCTGCCGGTTCGGTTCTGCGAACTCACAGACGGCCCTTCCTACTTGTTGCTGTTGTCCGGGCAGCCCATCGGCGCCGCGGGCACACTAAAAGTTTTACTACTCGGTGTAGAGCTTACCGCTCCCCCGGGCGTTTCGCCCACATGTCGGCGCCGTGGCTCCCGCAGTGTTGATTGCGGGAGGCCACGGCGCCGGCACCAGGCGAAACAACCGGTTCTAGTGGAACGAATCTCCACAGGCGCAGGAGCCGCCGGCGTTCGGGTTGTCGATGGTGAAGCCCTGCTTCGAAATGGTGTCTTCGAAGTCGATGCTGGCGCCGCTGAGGTACGGAACGCTCATCTTGTCCACCACTACCTCAACGCCGTCGTAGTCGCGGACGGCATCTCCGTCAAGGAGGCGCTCGTCGAAGTAGAGCTGGTAAATCAGCCCTGAGCAGCCGCCGGGCTGCACGGCGACACGGAGGCGGAGGTCCGTGCGGCCTTCCTGCTCAAGGAGACTGCGGACCTTGCCTGCGGCGACGTCGGTCAGGTTGACCTCGTGGACGGGCAGCTCATCAGTAGCAGCGCTGGTGGTCTCGGTGCTGTTCTCATTGGTTGCGGTGCTCATTGGCCTACCTTCTTAGGACGGTCTGGCGGCCCCGCGCTAACGGTGGCCTGCCCCTACGGATACGGTATGGGCTATAGCTACATGCTACGCGGGGCGCACGTGTAGCTCTAACTCCTGACGTAACCATGCAGGGGCCGCTCTTGTTCCCGCGGAGCCTGGCCAGGACCTCAGGCTTCCTGGAGCCCGCCGCTGTCCATCCGCGCGAGCAGCAGCGCTTCGGCAAGGATGGCTTTCCGGAAATCCCCGAGATGCAGCGACTCGTTGGCGCTGTGGGCGCGCGAGTCCGGGTCCTCCACCCCCGTCACCAGGATCTGGACGTCGGGGTAGAGCTCCGTGAGGTCGGCGATGAACGGGATGGAACCGCCGATTCCGGTCTCCACCGCCGGCACGCCCCACGCCTCCCCCAGCGCCCACATGGCCAAGGCTGCGGCAGCCGAGGATGTGTCCGTCTGGAACGGGTTGCCGCTCTCCCCCGGCGTAAAAGTGACCTTTGCGCCAAAGGGGGCGTTGGACTCAACGTGCTTGCGGACTGCCGCCATGGCTTCCTCCGGCGACTGCCCGGGCGCCAGGCGCAGGCTGAACTTCGCCCGCGCCCTGGGCAGCAGCGTATTGGATGCCACATCCACGGCCGGCGCATCAAAGCCGATGATGGACAGGGCAGGCTTCGTCCAGAGCCGTGAGGCGATGCTGCCCGTGCCGGCGAGGCGGACGCCGTCGAGCACTGAAGCGTCGGCCCGGTAGTCGGCCTCGGGGAAATCCACTGAGGCGTTATCAGTGGCGACGAGCCCCGGGATGGCGACGTTGCCGTCGTCGTCATGGAGGGTGGCAATCAGGCGCGCCAACAGGGTGGGGGCATCAAGCACGGGGCCGCCGAACATCCCTGAGTGCACCGCGTGCTCCAGGACCTGGACTTCGATGGTTCCGTCCACCAGCCCCCGAAGGCTTGTTGTCAGGGCGGGTATGCCCACCTTCCAGTTGCTGGAATCCGCGACGACAATCACATCGGCGCGGAGGAGTTCCCTGTTCGCCTCCAGGAAAGGCCTGAACGTGGGTGAGCCGGCTTCCTCTTCACCCTCGATAAAGAAGGTGACCCCCAGGCCAAGCTCCGCACCGAGGACCTCGGAAACTGCTGCATAAGCGGCGATGTGCGCCATAATGCCGGCCTTGTCGTCCGCAGCGCCCCGGCCATACAGGCGGCCGTTCTTCTCGACGGCGGCGAAAGGTTCTGTTTCCCACAGTGCTTCGTCGCCTGCTGGCTGGACGTCATGGTGCGCGTACAGCAGGATGGTGGGCTTGCCTTCCGCGGCGGGACGGCGGGCGACGACGGCGGGGCCGCCGGGAGTGCCGTCCGGTTTGTCACAGCCGAGGATTTGAACGTCTTCGAGACCGGAATCCCGCAGCAGCACTGCTACGGCTTCCGCGCTCCGCTCAAGGGGCGACCTGTCAAAACTGGGCCAGGCGATACCGGGAATCGCCACGAGGTCCTTGAGGCGCGTGAGGGTCTGGTCAAAGGAACGGTCTATGGCGGCCCGGAGGTCTTCCGTAACCGCGGCGGAGCCGGAACCGGCCGTTTGGGCACCGACAAAACTGACCGGGGTTTCCGGTGAGGGTGAAGTCATGGAAAAAACATTACCCCCGTCACATTGGGCGTTGCCGCAGGCATGCGCAGACACAGGAATCCGGCGCCCTCCCGCAAGGTATTCTGTTCAGGTGTTCGGACGTAAAAAGGAAGCGCCCTCGGCGCAGGAATTAATTGACCAGCAGGCTGCGGATGCTGCGGCGCGGCAGGGCGGCGTAGCCGGCAAGGGCGCCCCCACCCCAACGCGCAAGGCTCAGGAAGCGGCCCGCAGGCGCCCGCTGGTGCCCGAGGACCGCAAAGCCTCGAAGGCTGCCGAGCGGCAGGCCGTCCAGGACCAGCGCCTCAAGATGCGCCAGGCGCTGGATACCGGGGACGAGAAGTTCCTCCCGCTCCGGGACAAGGGGCCGCAGAAGAGGTTCGCCCGTGACTATGTGGATGCACGGTTCAGCCTCGGCGAATACCTGATGTTCGGCGCCTTGGTATTTGTCCTGGTGTCCTTGGTGGTGCCGGCGTCCAGCGACATGATGATCTATGTGCTGGGTGGTTTCTGGGTAATGTTCCTGGCCGTCTTCGTGGACGTGTTCATCCTCTCCCGCAAGCTCCGCAAGCGGCTGGCCGAAAAGTTCGGCGAGGTGGAGCGCGGCACCGTTTGGTACGGCTCCATGCGCTCACTGCAGTTCCGCAAGCTCCGGCTGCCCAAGCCCCAGGTCAAGCGCGGGCAGTACCCGGCCTGATCCCCTGCGGCGGGACAGGCGCCCCACAGAACAAAAACAACCCCGGCGGGATGACCCGCCGGGGTTGTCTATTTGAAACTACAAAGCCGGTTGGGCCGTGCGGTTCTTCGCCAACTGCTTGTTGATGCGGGCAGCCCAGAAGGGTCCTTCATACAGGAAGGCCGTGTAGCCCTGCACCAGGGTTGCTCCGGCGTCGAGCCTGTCCTGGACATCCTGGGCAGTCTCCACGCCGCCAACCGCCACCAGGGTCAGGGAATCACCGGTAATTTCCTTGAGCCGCCGCAGCACGTCCAGGGAGCGTTGTTTCAGCGGTGCGCCGGAAAGCCCGCCTGCACCGCATTTTTCCACTTGCTCCGCGGGGCTGGCCAGACCGGTGCGGGCAATGGTGGTGTTGGTGGCGATGATGCCGTCCAGCTTCAGGTCCAGCGCAAGGCGGGCAACGTCGTCGATATCCTCATCGCTCAGGTCGGGCGCGATTTTCACCAGCAGGGGAACGTGGCGGCCGGCGGCACGGTCTGCTTCTTCTCCCACGGCCGTGAGCAGCGGCCGGAGGCTCTGAACATCCTGCAGGAGCCGCAGCCCGGGCGTGTTGGGCGAGCTGACGTTGACCACCAGGTAGTCCGCGGCGGGGGCGAGGCTGCGGGCACTGACCAGGTAGTCCTCCACGGCGTCTGCCAGTTCCACCACCTTGGTCTTGCCGATGTTGACGCCGATGACGGGGCGAACAGAAGGGTGCCTGCGTTGAAGGGCAGCCCTGGCAGCCTTCAGCCGCGGGGCCACGGCAGTGGCGCCGTCGTTGTTGAATCCCATCCGGTTAATCACGGCCCGGTCTTCAATCAGGCGGAACAGGCGCGGCTTTTCGTTGCCGGGCTGGGCCTGGCCGGTGATGGTTCCCACCTCGACATGGCCGAAGCCGAGCTCAGTGAGGGCTTCAATGCCGTGGCCTTCCTTGTCGAAGCCCGCGGCAAGGCCAAAGGGCGAGGGAAAGGTGATCCCGAACGCCGTTGTCTGCAGAGATGGTGCCGGCGCTGTCAGTTTCGCCAGGACTTTCCCTGCTCCCGAGCGGTGCGCGAGCCTGATGCCCTTGAATCCGATCTTGTGGGCGCGCTCGGCGTCCATCCATGAAAAGGCCAGCCTGAAGAATGTGGGGTAAACGCGCATGCATCCTAGTTTTCCGTCTTGTTGGCGCCACACCAAACGGAGCGGCCACGAGACGAACCGGGACCTCCACGGACCGGGCCGGACGAGGCAAAGGAACTGGAAGGCGGATTAGCATAAAGCCATGGAATGGCAGCGGGACATCCTGGGCGAGGAATTCGAATCCTATGCCTTTTCCGCCGTCGGGGACGACGCGGTGGAGCGGACGGCCACGCTGGTCCGGTTCCGGCCGGCCCACCAGGAATCAGGGCAGCGGGAGTCCAGCCAGGAGCCAGTTGCATCCACGAAGCCCCGGAGGGCCGTCCTCTTCCTGCACGGCTGGAGCGACTACTTCTTCAACGTTGACCTGGCCCGTTTCTGGTCGTCCGCAGGCTACGACTTTTACGCCCTGGATATGCACAACCACGGACGCAGCCTGCGCCCCGGATCCCCAGGCGGATATGTGTCCGATCTGGCCGACTATGACGCTGAAATTGAGACGGCATACCGGCTCATCGGCCAGGAGGGCGCTGCCGCCCCGCTGACCCTGATGGGCCATTCGACGGGCGGGCTGGTTGCGGCATTGTGGGCAAGCAGACACCCCGGGGCCGTGTCGCAGCTGATCCTCAACAGTCCGTGGCTGGAGATGCATGGGAGCGCCCTGGTCCGGCGCGCGGCCTACGGCATGGTGGGGCCGGTAGCACGTTTCCGTCCGGAGGCGGTGCTGCGCCTGCCGCCGCGCGGCTTCTACTGGCGCACCATCAGCAGCGCGGCGGAGGGCGAATGGGCCCTGGATGACCAGTACCGTCCGCCCATGGCGTTTCCGGTCCGGGCGGGCTGGCTCAGCGCCGTGCTCGCCGGCCACGCAAGGGTGGCACGCGGCCTCAACCTCGAGGTCCCGGTGTTGGTGCTGTTGTCCCGCGGAAGCGCCAATGGCCTCTTCTGGTCGGAGGAGATGCGGCGGACCGACGCCGTGCTTGACGTCAACGTTATTGCCGCCCGGGCCCTCACCCTGGGCCGCACGGTCACGGTTGAAAGGATCGACGGTGCCCTGCACGATGTGTTCCTCTCCCCCGCTGCCGTCCGCGCCGACGCCTACGAGAGGCTGGCGCGCTGGCTCGTTGCCTATGGCGGGACGGCGTGAAGGTGGAAGCGTGACCTGCCCCGGATGGCCCTACTGTGCGGCGTCTCTTGCCGGGCCGGCAGCGTCAACGGCACCGCCGTACCGGCGATCCCGGCGGGCGTACTCTTCCACTGCAGTCCACAGGGTGCGGCGGTCGACGTCGGGCCACAGGGTGTCCATAAACACGAACTCGGCGTAGGCGGACTGCCAGAGCATGAAGTTGGACAGCCGCTGCTCTCCGGAGCTCCGCAGGAAAAGGTCCACGTCCGGGAGGTCGGGCTCGTCAAGGTATTTCTGGATAGTGCGCTCGGTGATGGCGCCGGGCTTGAGCCTGCCCGCTGCAACGTCGGCGGCGATGGCGGAGACAGCGTCCGTGATTTCCGCCCGGCCGCCGTAATTAACACACATGGTTAACGTGCACGTACTGTTGCCGGCCGTGAACTCTTCTGCTTCTTCGAGTTCGCGGATGACTGAGCCCCAAAGCCGCGGCCGCCGGCCGGACCAGCGGACCCGGACGCCCCATTCGTCGAGCTGGTTCCGCTGCCGCCGTAGCACGTCCTTGTTAAATCCCATCAGGAAGCGCACCTCCTCAGGGGAACGCCGCCAGTTTTCGGTGGAGAAGGCGTAGACGCTCACGTACTCAATCCCCAGCTCGATGGCCCCGGCCATCACATCCAGCAGTGCCGGCTCGCCGGCTTTGTGCCCTTCGATTCGGGGCAGCCCCCGCTGGTTGGCCCAGCGGCCATTGCCGTCCATCACAATGGCCACGTGGCGCGGAATGAACTCTGACGGGATGGACGGCGCAACGGCGCCGGAGGGATGGGGGTAGGGCGCAACCACGGGGTGGCTCCGCTTCGGGGCTGCGTTGTTCTTTTTTCCCAGGGCCACTGTCAGCTGCGCTCCACATGTTTGAGGGACTTCAGTACTCGTTCAAGATGCCATTGCAGGTATGCGGCCACCAGGCCGCCTGCTTCCTTGCGGTGTACCGGCAGTGAGGCGTCTGCCGTTGCCCACTCCCCGGTCAGGAGCGCGGCCAGCAACACCACCGTTTCCGGCGCGGGCGCCGGTGATCCCGGCGGCCTGCATCCGGCGCAGACCATCCCGCCCAAAGGCGCCGAAAAGGCGTTGTGGGGCCCAGCCTGTCCGCAGCGGGCACAGTCCGTGAAGCTCGGCGCCCAGCCGCCGGTGGCGAGGGCCCGGAGCAGGTAGGAGTCCAAAATCAGCCCCGCGGCATGTTCGTCCCGGCTGAGCGAAGCCAGCGCCCCGACCAGCAGGTTGTATTGTGCGGTTCCCGATTCGCCATCGACGTCCGTGAGTTTTTCGGCGGTCTCCGTCATGGCGGCGGCGACCGTATACCGGCCATAGTCTGCGGCGATGCGGCCGCCGTAGGCCCCTTTGGCCACTGCCTGGGTGACGATATCCAGGCTCTTCCCGGACACAAGCTGCAGGTCCGCCACCATAAAGGGCTCGAGGCGGGCGCCGAACCGGCTGCTGGTCCGCCGGACGCCCTTGGCGACGGCACGGACCTGGCCATGGTGTTTGGTCAGGAGCGTGATGATGCGGTCCGCCTCACCCAGTTTGTGGGTACGGAGGACGACGGCGTCGTCCCGGTACGCGCGGGAGGCGAAAGAGTGTTGGGCCACGCCTTATCTTCCCATTTCTTTGCGGTGCGGCCTCGCGCCGCTCCCGGACAGCCGCCCCCGGACACCAGTGATGCCCCTGCCATTGTGCCGCCGGGCATTGCCCGGCGGCACAATATCCGGCATCAGCCCTGGGCGTCCCGGATGGCGCGGTTGACCGCTGAGATCACGGCTTTGAGGGAGGACATGCTGGTGTTGGCGTCGATACCTACACCCCAGAGGACGCGTTCCCCCACGGCGCATTCGACGTAGGCGGCGGCCATGGCGTTTCCGCCTTCAGAGAGGGCGTGCTCGCTGTAGTCCAGCACCCGGACGTCCACGCCGTCCTCGCCCAGGATGCTCAGCAGTGCGGCGATGGGACCGTTGCCGGTCCCTGTGCGCTGGACCTCAACGCCGTCCACGGTGAGGGAGGCGTGCAGCGTCATGCCGCCGTCGGCATCTGTTTCTGTCTTGACCCCGCCCAGGGAGTAGCGTCCCCACTGCCCGTCAGCTTTCCCGGACGGCAGGTACTCGTCCTGGAAGACCTGCCACAGCTGGGCTCCGCTGACTTCGCCGCCCACGGTGTCCGTGCGCTTCTGGATGACGCCGGAGAATTCGATCTGGGCGCGCCGCGGCAGGTCCAGGCTGTGCTCGTTCTTGAGCAGGTAGGCCACGCCGCCCTTGCCCGACTGCGAGTTGACCCTGATCACGGCTTCGTAGCTGCGGCCCAGGTCCTTGGGATCCACAGGCAGGTACGGAACCTGCCAGGTGAAGTCGGCCACGTCCTTGCCGGCGGCGGCTGCATCGCGCTCCAGGGCCTCGAAGCCCTTCTTGATGGCATCCTGGTGCGATCCCGAGAACGCGGTGAACACGAGGTCGCCGCCGTAGGGGGAACGCTCCGGGACGGGCAGCTGGTTGCAGTACTCGACGGTCCGGCGTACGTCGTCGATGTTGGAGAAGTCGATCATGGGGTCGATGCCCTGGACAAAGAGGTTCAGGCCCAGGGTGACCAGGTCCACGTTGCCGGTCCGCTCACCGTTGCCGAAGAGGCATCCCTCGATCCGGTCCGCACCGGCCATGTAACCCAGTTCCGCGGCCGCGACGCCCGTTCCGCGGTCGTTGTGCGGGTGCAGGGAGAGGATGATGCCCTCCCGCGGGTGCAGGTGGCGGCTCATCCACTCGATCGAATCGGCGTAAACGTTGGGGGTGGCCATTTCCACGGTGGCGGGCAGGTTGATGATGACCTGGCGGTCAGCGGAGGCTTCAAACACATCGGCGACGGCGTTGCAGACGCGCACGGCATATTCCAGCTCGGTGCCGGTGAACGATTCCGGGGAGTACTCGTAGGTCACGTGTGTGTCCGCGAGGGTCTCCTCGTACTTCTTGCACAGGCGTGCGCCCTGGAGCGCGATGTCCAGGATTCCGTCCTCGTCCTGGTTGAACACCACCCGGCGCTGCAGCACTGATGTGGAGTTGTAGAGGTGGACGATGGCCTGCTTGGCCCCGACCAGGGACTCATAGGTCCGTTCGATCAGGTGCTCGCGGGCCTGGGTCAGGACCTGGATGGTGACGTCGTCCGGGATGTGGTTGCCCTCGATGAGCTGGCGGACAAAGTCGAAGTCCGTCTGGGAGGCGGAGGGGAAGCCGACTTCGATCTCTTTGTAGCCCATCCGGACCAGCAGGTCGAACATCTTCATCTTGCGGGCCGGGCTCATCGGATCGATCAGGGCCTGGTTGCCGTCGCGCAGGTCCACTGCGCACCAGCGCGGAGCCTTGGTGATGATCTTGTCCGGCCAGGTGCGGTCCGGCAGCTCAACTTTGATCTGGTCCTGGAACGGCGTGTAACGGTGGGCGGGCATTCCGGAGGGCTTCTGTGCGTTTCGCATTACTATCGGGGCCTTTTCTGTGGTTCTTCTTTGAAAGGGTGGCCGGGCAACACAAACTCCGCAGCGAGGGTGGCCTTGCGCTAGATCGCGTCTGAGGCCTCGCCGCGGCAGCTAAGAAGAAGAAGCTCTGCACGCACCTTTTGAGGGTAGCACGCATGCGTAAGATGAAAGGGCACTACCGTCCGTTACGTCCACCATGCAGACGCCGCCCGGTATCCAGCTGGCCGCGGCTCTTCGTCAGAAGGAGCTTCCGTGCCCATTTCGGGGATCGACCTGTCCACCTTTGATAACACTGTCCGGCCGCAGGATGACCTCTACCAGCATGTGAACGGGGCCTGGCTCAAGGCCACCGAGATTCCCGATGACCGGCCCCTCGAAGGCACGTTCACCGCGCTGCGCGACGGATCGGAAATCGCCGTCCGCGACATTATCGAGGAAGCGGCTGCGAAGGGCGCGGACGCCAGCGGCATCGAGCGGAAAGTGGGTGGGCTCTACAGCAGCTTCATGGACGAAGCAGCCGCGGAGGCCAAGGGGATGGAACCGATCCGCCAGCGCCTGGCCGACGTTTTTGCGACCACGTCCGTGGCCGATCTTGTGTCCCTGGCGGGCCGGCTGTTCCGCGCCGATGTTGGCGGACTCTTCTACATCTACCCGGCACCGGATGCAGGGAACCCGGACCGCGTCCTCCTTTACACGGGACAGGGCGGCCTCGGGCTGCCGGACGAGTCCTACTATCGGGAAGAAAAGTTCTCGGCGATGGTCACCGCCTACGAGGCACATGTACGCACGATGCTGGATCTGGCGGAGGTGCCGGACGCCGGTGCCGCCGCCGCACGGGTGGTGGAGCTGGAAACAAAGCTGGCATCACATCACTGGGACAACGTCACGCTGCGGGATCCGCAGAAGACCTACAACCTGAAGACAGCGGACGAGGCCTCGGCACTGTTCCCTCTGCTGTCAGCCTGGTTCGAAGCCGCCGGCATCGATGAGGCCAAGCGGCAGGAGATTGTGGTGAGCACCCCGCCATTCTTCGACGGCGCCGCCGGGCTCCTCGAGTCCGAGCCTTTGGCCCATTGGCAGGAATGGCTTGCCATGCGTGTGGTCAGTGCCGCGGCGCCCTACCTGTCCTCGGCTTTCGTCGACGCCAACTTTGCGTTTTACGGCACCACCATCAGCGGAACGCCGCGGAACAAGGACCGCTGGAAGCGCGGCGTGGGCGTGGTGGAGGGAGCCCTCGGCGAAGCCGTTGGGCAGATCTATGTTGCCCGGCACTTCCCGGAAACCCACAAGGCGCGGATGCAGACACTTGTTGGCAACCTGATTGAGGCCTACCGGCAGAGCATCACCGCCGTGGGCTGGATGGGTGAGGCCACCAAGGCGGAGGCGCTGCGGAAACTGGAAGGGTTCCGCGCGAAGATCGGCTACCCGGAGGAATGGATTGACTACTCCGCCGTGGAGATCGACCCTGCTGATCTCCTGGGCAACGTCGAACGGGCCCACAATGCCGACGTCGACCGGCACCTGGACGAGGTGGGCAAGCCGGTGGACCGCAACAAGTGGCTGATGACCCCGCAGACCGTGAACGCCTACTACCACCCGATGATGAACGAGATTGTGTTCCCGGCGGCGATCCTGCAGCCGCCGTTCTTCACCGCCGACGCTGACGATGCCGTGAACTACGGCGGGATCGGGGCGGTCATCGGTCACGAGATCGGCCACGGATTCGATGACCAGGGGTCCCAGTTCGACGGCGGCGGGGCGCTTCGGAACTGGTGGACCGACGAGGACCGCCAGGCCTTCGAGCAGCTGACTGCGAAACTGGTGGCCCAGTATGATGCCCTTTCCCCCTATGCAGCACCGGGGCATAACGTCAATGGCCGGCTCACGCTTGGCGAGAACATCGGCGACCTCGCCGGCCTGGCCATTGCCTACAAGGCCTACCTGATCAGCCTGGACGGCAAGGAGCCCGAGGTCCTTGACGGCCTCACGGGGCAGCAACGCTTCTTTGCTTCCTGGGCAGCGGGCTGGCGGCAGGTCATCCGGAGTGAGGAGGCGATCCGCCGGCTCGCCACGGACCCGCACTCCCCCAACGAGTTCCGGACCAACGCCATTGCGAAGAACCTGGACGCCTTCCACGAAGCATTCGACGTCACTGACCAGGACGGGATGTGGATGGCCCCCGGGGAGCGCGTCAGCATCTGGTAGCCATTAAAAAATCGGGGCCCGCCATTGCGGGCCCCGATTTTTTAGTGCTGGTTGGTGTGGCCTGCAGCCAACGCCGGCTAGTTGTTGACGATCAGCTCCGGATTGGCCTGCTGGCACGTGGCATCGCCGGCGGTCTGGTTGACAATGTCATCGGGCAACGCGACCTGCGCACCGTAGGTGGTCCCCGAGGTGAAGTCGGTGCCGAGGTAGACCTGGACACCCGATACTGCCGGAGCCGGGAGGATCTGTGCTGCGGGTATCCCCAGTTGGGCGGCGACGTCGGCGGCTACGTCCTGGAAGCCGGTCCCGTAGTAGACCACGGACTGGTCCACAGCCACGGCCTCGAACCGTCCGGTCTGGGTGAACCCGCCGGAGACCAGGGCCTGCACGATCTCCTGAGAGCGGCCGGGAAGGCCGCTGCCGTTGGCCACAGTGACAGGCTGGACCGCCTTGTCATAGGGCGGGAGGGGGGTGGCCGTCTCGGTTGGAGCTGCGGAGGGCGTCTCGCTGGGCGCAGGCGTGGTGGGCGCCGTCGGGTCAGTCAGGTCGATGTCCCGTTGCAGGGCGGAGAAGAGCTGCGGGCCGGCCGGTTCCGCGATCTGTAGCCTGTTCGGATCAACAAGCGCCGGGGTGGTGGGAACCGCCACGAAGGCGACCTTGCTGATGTCGATGTCCTTGAGCCGGTTGCCGATGGTCAGCAGACTGGGAACGGAAGCGAGTCCCTCGTCCACGGTCAGGTTCTGGGTGACGACGTCGGCGATCTTCAGCATCCTGCCGGGATCGGACAACGTTCCTTCATCCTTGATTTTCCGGGTAAGCGAGGAAAGGAAGCCCTGCTGCGCCCTGATGCGGCCAAGGTCGCCGCCGTCGGCAAATGCATGGCGGGTGCGCAGGAAGGCGAGGGCCATTTCACCCTGGACGGCGGAGGTCCCCTTGGGCAGCCGAAGCCGCGAATCGGGGTCGTAGACGGCGTCGCTGATGCAGACGTCCACGCCTCCCACGGCATTGGACAGTTCCTTCACCGCGTTGAAGTCCGCCATCATGAAGTGGTCCACCGTCAACCCGGTCAACTTGTTGACGGTATCCACGGCGCAGCCGATCCCCGCCTCACCCATGGCCTCGTTGATCATGACACCACTGCGGGCAGGGAAGGTCTGCTTGGTCTTCTCGTCCTTGCACTCCGGAATATCAACCAGGAGGTCGCGCGGAAAGCTGATCACGCTGACGCGCTTGTTGTCCTCGGAAATATCCATCAGCATCATGACGTCGGACTTGCCATAGCCCTTTGAATCATCAGAAGTTCCGTACTCGCCGTTCAGGCCGTCGCGCGTGTCCGAGCCCAGGATCAGGATCTGCATCCGCCCGGTGGCGTCACTCACTGGAGCGTCAGTGCCGCCCCCGCCGGCGTTCAGCGGGGCCTTGGAGATGTTGCTTTGCAGCCGCACGAACCAAAATCCGGCGAACGCAAGGGCGCCGATCATCACCAGCGACAGGATACCGGTGACGATCTTCAACCACACCGGCATTCCCCGCTCGGGGCCCAGGTGGCGCGCGGCTCCAACGGTGCCGGCTTCCGCGTGCCTGGACCTTGGTCCCCCGGCTGACACGTCAGCTCCGTTATCGCGCTTTTCGCGGCCTCGCCCCACGTAATGAACCTTCCTCTAGATTCTGAATCCGGTCCATTTTAGTGGCCCAGTCTGGGAAATTGCCGTGCTGCCCTTTGCGGCACCGGCAGGCGGGCTCAGAAGCCCAGCTTGACCAGCTGTTTCGGGTCCCGCTGCCAGTCCTTGGCAACCTTGACATGCAGGTCCAGGTAGATCCGCGTCCCCAGGAGCGCCTCGATGCCCTTGCGTGCGTTGGTGCCCACTTCGCGCAGCCGGCTGCCGCCCTTGCCAATGATGATGGCCTTCTGCGACGGCCGCTCCACATAGAGGTTCACGCGCACGTCCAGGAGGGGGTTATCGTCCGGACGGTCCTCCCGGGGAACGATCTCTTCCACAACCACCGCGAGCGAGTGCGGCAGCTCGTCCCGGACACCTTCCAGCGCCGCTTCCCGGATGAGCTCGGCGACCATCACGGCTTCCGGTTCATCGGTCAGCTCCCCATCCGGGTAGAGCGGGGGCGACGGCGGCATGTGGCTGATCAGCACATCGGCTACGGTTTCCACCTGGAAGCCGTCCGTGGCGGACACCGGGACGATATCCTTCCAGCCTTCCTCCCCCAGCACTTCGCGTCCGAGCGCGGCCACGGCCAGGAGCTGTTCCGTCAGGGCCTGTCTGTCCACCAGGTCCGCCTTGGTGACGATGGCGATGACGGGCTTGCGGCCCACGGCGGCGAGCTGCGCCGCGATGAATTTGTCGCCCGGGCCGATTTTTTCGTTGGCGGGAAGGCAGAAGCCAATGGCATCCACCTCGGCCAGGGTGTCGGCCACAAGATCGTTCAGGCGCTTGCCGAGCAGGGTGCGGGGCCGGTGCAGGCCGGGAGTGTCCACCAGGATCAGCTGCGCGTCCTCCCGGTGGACGATGCCGCGGATGGTGTGGCGGGTGGTTTGCGGCTTGGCGGAGGTGATGGCCACCTTCTTGCCCACCAGCGCGTTGGTCAGGGTGGATTTTCCGGCATTGGGACGGCCCACCAGGACCGAAAACCCTGCGCGGAAACCGCCGAAATCCTCTTCGCCGGCGGCCTTATTTTTCTTGCTCACGTGGAACTCCCTGCTGGGTTGCTTCCGCCTCTTGGAAGAGGTCTTCAAGGTCAGTGTCTACTTTTGGAACGGGCGCCGCAATGATGTGGCTGACACGGTTCCGGCGTCCTTCGAGCCGGTCGGCGCGCAGCGACACCCCGTCCACTTCCACATGGCTGCCGACGATGGGAACGCGGCCGAGCGCTTTGGCCAGCAGGCCGCCCACGGTGTCCACCTCGTCGTCGTCGAGCTCGATGTCAAAAAGCTCACCGAGGTCGTCGATGCTCATCCGGGCGCTGACGCGGTAGGAGCCGTCCCCGAGCTCCACGGCCTCGGCACTTTCGGTGTCGTACTCGTCCACGATTTCGCCCACGATTTCCTCAATCAGGTCCTCGAGGGTGACGAGCCCCGCGGTGCCGCCGTATTCATCGATCACTATGGCAACGTGCGTGGATTCTTTCTGCAGTTCCCGGAGCAGGTCGCTGACCGGCTTTGATTCGGGGACATACCGGACTTCACGGACCAGGGAGTCCACCAGGGGCGGTTCCTCATCCGGTGCCAGCTCATGGAGGACGGCCGCCACGTCCTTGAGGTAGACAATGCCCAGGATGTGGTCGCTGTCTTCGCCGATCACCGGCATCCTGGAGTAACCCGAACGGAGGAAGAGTGACATGGCCCGGCGGAGGCTGGAGCCTGCTTCAACGCTGAGGATGTCGGTCCGGGGCACCATAACGGCCCGCACCAGGGTGTCGCCGAAGTCGAAGACGGACTGGATCATCTCCGCCTCGGTGTCCTCGATCATGTCCGATTCGCTGGCCCGGTCCACCAGCTCGCGGAATTCCTGCTCACTGAAGAACGCCTCATCACCGGTGGGCGCCCCGGGGGCCGCCGCGCTTCCCACCGCCACGAGCCAGCCCGGGATGGGCCCCAGGACCCAGGTGAGGAAGCGGATCATGGGCGCGGTGAACCGCACCACCGCAGTCGAATGCAGTCTGCCGAGCTGGCGCGGTGAGACGCCCACAATCACAAATCCCAGCAGGGCCATAATGCCTGTGGCAGCCAGGCCCGCAAACCAGATATTGTCCAGCAGGCTGTAGAGGAGGACGGCGACAGCAACCGCCGAGGCCATCTCGAACCAGATTCGCCAGAACCGCAGGGCCCGGATATGGGCCACCGGCTGGGCCAGAATCCGCCGCATGGCGGTGCCGCGGCTTTTCAGGAGCGCTTCTTCCGCGTCGTGGCGCGGGAGGAAATTGAAGGCGGCTTCGGCCGCGGTCAGTACTGCCGCGATACCCAGGAAAGCCAGGGCCATCGCGACCAGGAGCAAAGGCGTCACTGGGTAGTCTCGGCGGGCGCTTCTTTACCGGTGAAGCCGGACAGGAGTTCGCGCTGGAGGCCGAACATCTCGGCCTTCTCCTCAGGTTCGGCATGGTCGTAGCCCAACAGGTGCAGGATGCCGTGCGTGGTCAGCAACAGCATTTCATCCTGCAGCGAGTGGCCGGCATTCTTGGCCTGGACCGTGGCCACCTGGGGGCAAACGGCGATGTCCCCGAGCATGCCCTGCGGCGTGGGCCGGTCCGGGGTCCCCGGGGTCAGTTCATCCATGGGCACCGACAGGACGTCCGTGGCGCCGGGCTCGTCCATCAGTTCGATGTGAAGCTTCTCCATGGCCGGCTCGTCCACCAGGAGGATGGACAGTTCGGCCTGCGGGTGGATGTACAGCTGCTCGAAGATGTATCTGGACAGCGCAACGAGTTCAGATTCGTCCACCTGGACGCCGGACTCGTTGTTCACCTCGATGCTCACGCGCGTTCCCCCCGTTTTTCCCGGCTTGCCGAATGCTTCACCCTGTTCCGCTGGGCGTCGTCCCAGATGCTGTAGGCGTTAACGATGTCACCCACCAGCCGGTGACGGACCACGTCTGCGGCGTCCAGGACGGAGAAGTTCACATCGTCAATGCCCTGCAGGATTTCCTCCACGATCCGCAGCCCCGAGCGCGTGCCGAACGGCAGGTCCACCTGGGTGATATCGCCCGTGACCACCATCTTGGACCCGAATCCCAGCCTGGTGAGGAACATCTTCATCTGCTCCGGCGTGGTGTTTTGGGCCTCGTCGAGGATGATGAAGGCGTCATTGAGGGTACGGCCGCGCATGTAGGCCAGCGGCGCCACCTCAATGGTTCCTGCTGCCATGAGCCTCGGAATCGACTCCGGGTCCATCATGTCGTGCAGGGCGTCATACAGCGGACGCAAATACGGATCGATTTTGTCGCTCAAGGTGCCGGGCAGGAAGCCAAGCCGCTCCCCTGCTTCCACTGCCGGGCGGGTCAGGATGATGCGGCTGACCTCTTTTTGCTGCAGGGCTTGGACGGCCTTGGCCATGGCGAGGTAGGTCTTACCGGTGCCGGCCGGACCGATCCCGAAAATGACTGTGTTGGCGTCAATGGCGTCAACGTAGTTCTTCTGGTTCAGCGTCTTGGGGCGGATCGTTTTGCCGCGGCTGGACAGGATGTCATGGGTCAGCACATCCACCGGGTTCTGCAGGGACTGGGTGCGGAGCAGGGCAACGAGTTGCTGCAGCACGGCCGGGCTGATGACGGTTCCGCGTGCCACCAGTCCCCGGACCTCGTGGAGGAGCCGCATGATCCGCGGCACGTCCGTAGCCGGTCCGCTAATGGAAAGCTCGTTGCCGCGGACGTGGAAGTTCACGTCAGGGAACTGCTCTTCAATGAACCGCAACGCTTCATCATGGCTGCCGAGGGATTGAACCATCTGGTCGGAGCTGTCGAAGAGGACCACTTCGGTGCGGACGCCAGGGAGTGTGTGGGGAAATTCCCCCGCGGCGCCTTCGCCGGTGACAAGCCTGCGCTTTCCGTTAGCTGATTCAGTCATGGTGTTGGCCCGCGGGCCCGTGATCCCCTCGATCTCGAAAAAGTAGCTGCTGGCTGATCGGCGGCGGGCTGTCCCCGTTGCGTCTCAGCGGTACCTTCCATCTTACGCCAGAGGGCAGCCCTGGCCCGATGCCCGCCCCGATACGGGCGCGGGGTGCTTGCCCCTGGCCGCCGATACTGTTCCGGTTCCCGCCGCCCGTCATTAGGTATCAACTTCATATCGGCCTCATATCGTTCACGTTGCAGTTGGGCCGCTGGGCGCATCCGGCGGCTTTTGCCCGCCGGCGCTGTGTAATGCTGGAAATCCAGGGTGCTACGGAAGCGCCCAGGCTGACCGGGGATCGGCCAATCCAACCAGGGAAGGACAGGCAATTACGGTGCCGGAAACCGCAGGGCCCCACCGGGCCGGAAGAGCACTGAACGGCGCCCGTTCAATGGTTCTTGCCGGGCTGCTGGTTGCCATCCCTGCCCTGACCGGCTGCATCGCCGAACCGGGCCCGTCACCCACGGGCCTCCTGGCCTCGACTCCCGCCGCCACCGGCAGTGTCTCTGGTGCGCCCGCCACCAGCGCACCCCTGGAAACCACGCAGTCCTCCAACAAGGCCCCGGTTTACTGGATTGGCCGCAGCAACAGCAACGTTTTCCTGTACCGCGAGTTCAGGGATGTTCCCGAGCAGGAAAATCCCGTGACGCGGGCCCTGCGCGCCATGATGTCCGAAAAGCCCCTGGACCCGGACTTCTTCACCCCCTGGCAGAACCCCAAACAGCTGGCAACCTCGATTTCCGGCAAGGACATCATCACCGTTGACGTGTCGGAGGACGCCTTCAACAGCAACCTGGACGCCGATATGGCGGCCAGGGCCATCCAGCAGCTGGTCTATACGGCCACCGCCGCTGCGGCAAGCTCAGGCCTGATTGACTCCGGCCAGCAGATCCGCGTGCGCATCCTGGTGGACGGGCACACAGATTACGTGGCGTTCAACCACGTGCAACTAGGGTCCCTGATGGCCCGCACGGCCGGGCTCGTGGCTCCGGTGTGGATCATCGATCCGCAGGAAAACGTCGAGGTGGCGGACGGCAGCGTCAAGATCACCGGCCGGAGCACGGCCGCGGGCGGCAAGCTCCGCTGGCAGATCCTACGGTCGGAGGAGAACGGGACCAAGACACCATTCCTGACCGGCGAGACCACCGCCGCGGCGGACCCTGCCCAGGCGGGAGTCTTTACGCTGGCCCTGACCCTGCCCGCCGGCGACTACGAGCTCCGGGTCGGGCAAACGTCCAACCCCGATGGCCAGCAAAACGGCACCGAAGATACCCGGGGATTCAAAGTACGGTAAGCCGTGGCCGTTCAGGCTGCGGGCGCCGCCCAGCGGCCCAGGACATCGCTGGCAAGCACGACGGCGGCGGGGCCGGCGGTTGATGAGCGCAGCACATGGTGTCCCAGCAGGGCAGTCACGGCTCCCTGGCCGCACAGTTTCGTCACCTCGCGCTGGCTGATGCCCCCTTCGGGGCCGACAATCAGGAATATTTCCCGCGGCCCTTCTACAGCATCATTCGAGAGCCACGATTCCAGGACCAACCGCAGTGGACGCGCGGCGTCCTCGTGCAGGATAACGGCGAGGTCGGCCGCCCCGGCAGCAGCAGCGAGACCGGCAGTGTCGACGGCGGCACGCACCTCGGGGATCCAGGCCCGCCGGGCCTGCTTGGCAGCCGCGGTAACTACAGACTGCCACTTTGCATGCGCCTTGGCCGCCCGGTCCCCCTTCCAGCGCACGATGGATCTTTCGGACTGCCACGGTATAACGGCGTCGATCCCCAGTTCGGTGGCGGTTTCGATGGCCAGCTCATCCCGGTCGCCCTTGGCAAGGGCCTGGACCAGCACCAGCCTGACGCCAGGCCGCTCCTCAATCACCACGGACGTGCATTCGACCTCGAGCCCGGCCGGGGAGGCTGCCAGCACTTTCCCGCTCATCCGGGTGCCGGCGCCGTCCACGATGTCCACGGGCTCGCCGGGAGCCAGCCGTTTGACGGTCACTGCGTGCCGGGCCTCAGGTCCCGCCAGGACAAAACGCCCTTCGGGTGCCATCTGGTCCAGGGACCCGGACGCCGTGAAAAAGACGGGGTTGCTCACCGCTACAGGTTACCGAACCGGTCCCGGAGCTTGGCGAACATACCGCCACTGGCGGCCAGTTTGCCCTCCGTGATTTGCTCGCCGCGCAACCTGGCGAGCTGGCGCAGCAGGTCCTCCTGCGCCGCGTCCAGTTTCGCCGGCGTCTCCACCTGCAGATGGACCTTCAAGTCACCACGGCCGTAACCGCGCAGGTGGGTCACGCCCAGCCCGCGCAAGGTGATGATTTCGCCGGACTGCGTTCCTGCCTTCACGTCGATCTCCTGGGGACCGTCGAAGGTTTCCAGGGTGACGTCTGTTCCCAGCGCGGCTGCGGTCATGGGGATGTTCAGGGTGGCGTGCAGGTCGTCGCCCTCGCGGACATAGGTGGCGTCGTTGTTGACGCGGATCTCAACGTACAGGTCTCCGGCGGGGCCGCCGGCAGGACCGGCCTCGCCCTGGCCGGAGAGCTGGATGCGGGTGCCTGTGGCAACGCCGGCGGGAACCTTGATGGTCAGCGAACGCCGGCTGCGGATGCGGCCCTGCCCGCTGCACTCGTTGCAGGGGTCCTTGATGACGGTGCCGAAGCCTTCGCAGGTGCCGCACGGGGCAGCGGTCATGACCTGGCCCAGGATGGACCGGACCGCCCGCTGGACCTGGCCGCTGCCGCCGCAGATGTCGCAGCGCTCCGGGTGGGTGCCGGGGCGGCAGCACGAGCCTTCGCACGTTGGGCACACCACTGCCGTATCCACTTCGAGCTTCCTGTTGACGCCGAAAACGGCGTCGCGAAGTTCGATCCGGACGCTGATGAGGGCGTCCTGGCCGCGCCGGACACGGGATGCGGGCCCGGAGGAACCGCCGGCGCCAAAGAACGTATCGAAGATGTCCTGGAAGGCGAAGCCCTGGCCGGCGTAGGCTCCCCCGCCGAACCCGTTGTCCGTGCCGTTCTCGTTGCCGGTGGTGTCGTACACCCGGCGCTTCTGGGGATCGGAGAGAACTTCGTAGGCGTGGGTCACGGCCTTAAAGCGGTCTGCCACATCTTCGCCGGGGTTAACGTCCGGGTGAAGGGTGCGGGCCAGCTTGCGGTAGGCCTTCTTGATCTCTTCCCCGGTTGCATCCGGTGAGACTCCAAGGACTTCGTAGTGGCTGCTCAAAGTTCGTATCTCTTCCTTGTTGTTTTGCCTGCAGTTGTACTGCGGGCGCTACTGTTCGTGCCTGGCCGCCGGACGGTTCGGGTCAGGGACCTAAAATCCGTGACAGGTACCGGGCGACGGCCCTGACCGCGGCCATGGTGGTGGGGTAGTCCATCCTCGTGGGGCCCAGGATGCCAATCTTCGCGACACTGTCCGGCCCGTACCCGGTGGCCACCACCGATGCCTCCGCCAGGCCGTCGTACGGGTTCTCGCGGCCGATGCTGACGGCCACCCCACGGTGGTCCTGTGCCATCTCGCTCAGGAGCCGCAGCATCACCACCTGTTCCTCCAGCGCCTCCAGCACGGGGCCGATGCTGAGCGGAAAATCCACGTTGGAACGGGCAAGGTTGGCTGTCCCGGCCATCACCATGCGGTCCTCCCGGCTGCTGTGCGCCAGGGCTTCCAGCCCGTGCGCCAATGCCTGGGCTGCCTGCCGCTGTGCGGGGGCGACGCCGGACACCACTGCGGGCAGCGACTGCGTCAGCTGGCTCAGGGCAGTCCCGCCAAGGGATGCCAGGAAATGCGTGCGTAAAGTACCGAGGACGTCGTCGCCAAGGTCCTGCCCGACGTCGATGACCCGCTGCTCCACCTTGCCGCTGTTGGCGATCAGCACCACCAGCACCTTCCGCGGTGCCAGGAGGACGAATTCGATATGCCGGACCAGGGCTCGGTTGAGGTGCGGATACTGGACCACTGCCACCTGGTTGGTCAGCTGGGACAGCAGCCGGACGGTGCGCTCCAGGACGTCGTCGAGGTCGTCTGCCCCTTCCAGCAGGGACTGAATGGCCCGGCGTTCGGCCTGGGACAGCGGCTTGACCGCAGAAATCTGGTCCACAAAGAGCCGGTAGCCCTTGTCCGTGGGAATGCGGCCTGCGCTTGTGTGCGGGGCTGTGATCAGCCCTTCGTCCTCAAGTGCGGCCATATCATTGCGAATGGTGGCGCTGGAGACACCAAGATGGTGCCGTTCCACCAGGGCCTTGGACCCGACGGGCTCGCGCGAGTGGACATAGTCCTCCACGATGGCCCGCAGTACTTCAAGCTTGCGCGGTTCGCTCACACTCCACCTCCATCCAGGGATCAGGGCAGCCGTTCCGCCCGCACCGTACCTCACAGGGGTTAGCACTCGACATGCCTAAGTGCTAACAGTCTATTATGACTCGCCCCGTTGTTAGCATTGGTACCGCTCCGGGCGAAATTCCGGGCCCGGATCCAGCACGAAGCGGAGTTCATCCATGCAATACCAGAACTGGGGAGCCCAGGACCTGACGGCACCTGCACGAACGCAACTGCCCGAAGTGCCGGTGGAGCGCGGCATGGTACTGGAGGAGGTCCAGTCCGGCTGGGTAGGCGCAGTGACGCGGGTGGAAAAATCAGGCGGCATGCACGTGGTGGCCCTGGAGGACCGCCGGGGCAAGTCCAGGTCCTTCCGGCTGGGTTTCGGTTTCCTCCTGGAAGGCCAGCCCATCCGGCTGATGCCACCGGTACCCAAGCAAACCCAGGCCGGGGGCCCGGCCGGCGGCCGGACAGCATCCGGTTCGGTGCGGGTGGCGGGCCAACGGGCACAGGTGGCCAAGGCGAGCCGCATCTGGGTGGAAGGAAAGCACGACGCCGAACTGGTGGAGAAAGTATGGGGCGATGACCTCCGGGTGGAGGGCATCGTCGTCGAACCCCTGCACGGCATTGATGACCTGGCGGCGGCGGTTGCCGGTTTCAGGCCCGGTCCCGGGCGGCGCCTGGGCGTGCTCGTGGACCATTTGGTGCCCGATTCGAAGGAGTCACGGATCGCGGATGCGGTCATGGCCTCCCCCGGAGCCGCCGGCAACGTGCTGATCGTTGGCCACCCCTATGTCGACGTCTGGCAGGCGATCCGCCCGTCCGTCCTGGGCATTGAAAAGTGGCCCGAAGTGCCGCGCGGGCAGGACTGGAAGACCGGCATCCTCAAGGCGTTCGGGTGGCCGCACGCCACCAAGGAGGACACCGGGCTGGGCTGGCAGAAACTGCTGGGCGCAGTGCGCACCTACGCGGACCTGGAAGCGTCGCTGCTGGGCAGGGTGGAGGAAGTAATTGACTTCCTCACTGTCCCCTGAACTGACAGGATCCAGCGGCAGGACGTCGGAGCGGGCGGCTTCACCAAGTATTCTTGGTACTGCGGTGTCTGCTTCTGGCAGTGCCTCAGCAGATATTGGCATTCTTACCCAGCACCATTGCACTTTCGAAGGAACAGACTGTGGCAGAAAACGCACAAGATCACAGGGACAGCCAGGGCGGCGAGGGCCGTTCGGAGTACCATGGCGTCCCCGCGAATGCGCTGCCCCTGACGGCCAGCGAAGACAGGCAGTGGGCTACGCTCTCGCATTTCGGCGGGATCCTGGGCTGCGTCCCTGCACTCCTGATCTACCTGATCTTCCGTGACCGGGGGCCCTTCACCGCGCAGGAGTCCAAGGAGGCGCTGAACTTCAGCCTGCCCCCAACCATCGCCGCCGTGCTCGCCAACATCCTGGTGTTTGTGCCGGTCGTGGGCAACATCTTCGCCGTCATCGCAACCTTGATCTGGATTGCCCTGACGTGCTTCTCGGTGGCGGCCGGAATCCACGTGAACCGTGGCCAACCGCACCGCTACCAGTACAACCTCCGCTGGATCAAGTAGCGTTCCAGCAACACGGGGTCACTCCCTGCCCAATAACCAGGCGTTGTTGGGCAGCGAGTGACCCCGCGTTGGTGTTGGCGGATCTAGTCCGGGAGGACCCGGCGCACCACCGCATCGGCCAGGAGCCTGCCCTTGAGAGTGAGGACCAGCCGGCCCCGGAAGGCTGCCGCCGGCTCCACCAGGCCGTCCGCGATCAGGCCGGCCACTTCGTGCCTGCCGTCGGCACCGAGGGTGGAGACAGCCAGCCCTGACTGCAGCCGCGCCTCAAGCATCACCCGCTCCACGTTCCGGGTTTCCAGGTCCAGGGTTTCCCGGCCGGCGGCAGGCGAGAGGCCCTGGGCCAGGCGGCCTGCATAGGCCGTGGGGTGTTTGACGTTCCACCAGCGGACGCCGCCCACGTGGGAGTGTGCACCCGGCCCGATCCCCCACCAGTCATCCCCGCGCCAATAGGCGAGGTTGTGGCGGCAGGCCTGCTCCGGCGTGCGGGCCCAGTTGCTGACTTCATACCAGCCCAGGCCGGCTTCGGTGATCAGCTGATCGGCCAGCTCATACTTGTCGGCGTGATCATCGTCGTCAATACCGGCAACTTCGCCACGGCGGATCTGGGCCGCAAGCTTGGTCCCGTCCTCAACGATCAGCGCGTAGGCGCTGATGTGGTCGGGCTCGTAGGACAGCGCGGTTTCCAGGGAGTGGCGCCAGTCAGCGAGCGACTCCCCCGGCGTCCCGTAAATCAGGTCCAGGCTCACTGCCAGTCCCGCTTCGCGTGCCCATTGCACCACCTGTGGAACGCGGCTTGGGGTGTGCGTCCGGTCCAGGACTTTCAGGACGTGCGGGACGGCGGACTGCATGCCGAAGGAGACCCTGGTGAACCCTGCCTCTTTCAGGACCGCGAGGGATTCGGGCGTTACCGAGTCCGGATTGGCCTCCGTGGTGACCTCGGCGCCGTCTTCGATGCCCCACTGGTCGATGGCCCGGCGGAGGATCAGGGCCAGGTCTGCGGCGGGCAGCAGCGTGGGAGTGCCGCCGCCGAAGAACACCGTGCCCAGCTTGCGCGGAGGAAGGCCCGACGCCGAGAGGACCTTCGCTGCCAGTGTCACCTCTGCGGCGGCAGTCTGGGCGTAGGCATCCTGGGAGGCGCCACCGCCCAGTTCCGTTGCGGTGTAGGTGTTGAAGTCGCAATAGCCGCAGCGCACCGCACAGAACGGTATGTGGACGTACAGCCCGAACGCCCGCTCCGCCGCACCGTCCGCTGCCTGGGCAGGCAGCAGGCCGTCCGACGGCGCCGGGTCGCCGAGGGGAAGAGTGCTAGGCATTGCGGGGGCCTCCGGTGTTGCCGGACGCGGTGTTCACTACTTCTTGGCCTTGTCCTTGGACTCGTCAGTGGTGAGGGCGGCAATAAACGCTTCCTGGGGAACCTCCACGCGGCCCACCATCTTCATGCGCTTCTTGCCTTCCTTCTGCTTCTCCAGCAGCTTGCGCTTGCGGGAGATGTCGCCGCCGTAGCATTTGGCCAGGACGTCCTTGCGGATGGCGCGGATGCTTTCGCGGGCGATGATCCTGGAGCCGATGGCAGCCTGGATGGGCACCTCGAACTGCTGGCGCGGAATGAGCTCGCGCAGCTTGGTGGTCATCATGACGCCGTAGGAGTACGCCTTGTCGCGGTGGGTGATGGCGGAGAAGGCATCCACCTGCTCGCCCTGGAGCATGATGTCCACCTTGACGAGGTCGGCCACCTGGTCGCCGTCGGCCTTCCAGTCCAGCGAGCCGTAGCCGCGGGTCTTGGACTTCAGGATGTCGAAGAAGTCGAAGACGATCTCGGCCAGCGGCAGGCGGTACCGGATTTCCACCCTGTCTTCGGACAGGTAGTCCATGCCGCCCATAACACCGCGGCGGCTCTGGCACAGTTCCATAATGGCGCCGACGAATTCGTTCGGCGCCAGGATGGTGGCGGACACCATCGGCTCGCGGACCTCGGAGATTTTGCCGGAAGGGTATTCGCTGGGGTTGGTCACGTGGACCACCTTTTTGTCTTCCAGCGTTACCTCGTATTCCACGTTGGGAGCGGTGGAGATGAGGTCCAGGTTGTATTCGCGTTCGAGCCGTTCACGCGTGATTTCCAGGTGGAGGAGTCCGAGGAAGCCCACGCGGAAACCGAAGCCCAGTGCAGCAGACGTTTCCGGCTCGTATACGAGCGCGGCATCGTTGAGCATCAGTTTCTCCAGTGCGTCGCGAAGCACGGGGTAGTCAGTGCCGTCCAGGGGATACAGTCCGGAGAAGACCATCGGCTTGGCATCGGCATAGCCGGGCAGCGAGTCAGCGGCCGGTTTGGCAAGGTTGGTGACGGTATCACCGACCTTGGACAGCCGGACATCCTTAACACCCGTGATGAGGTAGCCCACTTCACCGACGCCCAGGCCTTTGGAGGGGGTGGGCTCCGGGGAGCTCACCCCGATCTCGAGGAGTTCGTGCGTGGCCCGGGTGGACATCATCTGGATGCGTTCGCGCGGATGCAGCATGCCGTCCACGACGCGGACGTAGGTGACCACTCCGCGGTACGTGTCATAGACGGAGTCGAAGATCATGGCCCGGGCAGGAGCATTTGCGTCGCCCTCGGGGGCGGGCAGGTCGCGGACGATCTTGTCCAGCAGCGCCTCAACGCCCATTCCGGTCTTCCCCGAAACACGGAGCACGTCCTCGGGGTCGCCGCCGATCAGGCTGGCAAGTTCTGCCGCGTACTTCTCGGGCTGGGCCGCCGGGAGGTCGATCTTGTTCAGGACCGGAATGATGGTGAGGTTGTTTTCCATCGCCAGGTACAGGTTGGCGAGCGTCTGGGCCTCAATGCCCTGCGCTGCGTCAACCAGCAGGATTGCGCCTTCGCAGGCGGCGAGGGAGCGGGAGACCTCGTAGGTGAAGTCCACGTGGCCTGGGGTGTCGATCATGTTCAGCGCGTAGCTGGTGCCGTCGAGTTCCCAGGGCATACGGACAGCCTGGGACTTGATGGTGATGCCCCGCTCGCGTTCGATGTCCATGCGGTCCAGGTACTGGGCCTTCATGTCGCGGCTTTGGACGACCCCGGTGAACTGCAGCATGCGGTCCGCCAGGGTGGACTTGCCGTGGTCAATGTGCGCGATGATGCAGAAGTTCCGAATAATAGCCGGATCTGTCGCGGCGGGCACCGGGGCGGTGCGGGCCATGGGAGACACGCAGGGTCCTTACTGTTGGCATTCACGCGGTTCCGCCGGCAGGGCACAACGAAGGCCCCAGCGGTCAGCCGCACATCTTGGAATCTCCAGTGTCCCACGTCCACGCCCGTGTCACCGCATTCCCCGGTCCCGTTGACGTTCCGCCGGCGGGGAGGCTGCCGGGGATAGGGTTGCCGGATGGCCATCAACCTCCATTCCCTCACAAGCGCCGTCAAAGCTGGCCTGCGCATCCTTCGAAACGCAGGCACAGGCAGACCTGCGGGCGGGGGCCGCCCGGCCCGGCGCGGCAGGCCCGGCCGGAGTAACTCCATCCCCGCGAAGGACCAGGGCGGAGCGCGGTTCGACACCCTGTATCCGGGCGATTATCGGGGCAGCATTTCTGTCCGGTACGCGCCCCGACCCGATGGTGCACCCGATCCGGGCGAAGTGGTGTGGGCCTGGGTCCCGTATGAGGAGGACTTCAGCCGGGGCAAGGACCGGCCGGTGCTCGTGGTGGGCAGAAGCGGCGGCTACCTGCTGGGACTGATGCTGACCAGCAAAGACCACGTTCCGGCGTCGGCAGCATCAAAGGACTACGTGGACCTTGGACCTGGCGCCTGGGACCGGCAGGGACGCCCCAGTGAGGCTCGGGTGGACCGCATCGTGCAGTTGCGGCCGGACAGCATCCGCAGGGAAGGCTCAGTGCTGGACCGGAAGCGTTTTGACAAGGTGGCAGCAGCACTCCGGCGGTGACACGGCTGGGACTAGGCGGCAAAATGGCCAGCCCCGCGCCTGACCTGCTATTCTTTATAGCTGTGTGTCCGTGCAGGTCGACGGCCACTGATGGTTGGCCGCCATAGGTATCCCCACGCCGCTCAGTCAATGGCCAATCTGAAAGCCCTCTAGACCATTTCCGCATTAAAAAGAGAGTTCACACGTGGCGAATATCAAGTCCCAGAAGAAGCGCATCCTCACCAACGAGAAGGCACGCCTGCGTAACAACGCAGTCAAGTCCGAGCTGAAGACGGCCATCCGCGCCGTCAACACCGCCGTTGAGTCCTCGGACAAGGATGCCGCTGCTACGGCCCTGGTTGCTGCCAGCCGCAAGCTGGACAAGGCTGTTAGCAAGGGTGTTCTGCACAAGAACAACGCAGCGAACCGCAAGTCGGCGATCTCCAAGAAGGTCAACGCACTGTAAGGTTTCCAGTTCGCTTGAACTGATGGTTGTGGCCGGTACCGTTTGGTACCGGCCACACATCTTTAACGGCGACAATCTTTTCCGGGCGGTTGGGGGCTAACCCCGGTTGGGCGGATTGAATCAGCCCGGGGGTTGCCTCATGCAGGGTCCAGTCCATTGCTCCGCCACACACCGGGCCCTTCGCTGGATACGCCCCGGCCGAGCGCGTCCGCCCAGTACCGGCCGAGCGCTGAGCCATCCCCCGCGTTGAAGTTCACTTGAACAAGTCGCAACGCCATAACGCCGACCCCATACCTGGCTGCCGACCGGTCCGAGAGTTCGGCCCGGCGAGGTACTGGCGGCCTACCTGCCCTGGACTGACATCGCAATGATCCGCACCGCATTTTCCACCGCATACACGGGGTCCCTGGCCAATCCCTTGACTTGGGCGTCGGCCTCAGCCGTCGCCTGGATGGAGCGCACCAGGCCTTCCGGCGTCCATCGCCGGACATCGCGCTGTGCCTGTTCCACCAGCCATGGCTGCATTCCGAGTTCTGCCGCGATCTGCGCTGACGAACCGGAAGCGCCGGCCACGCGGGCCACGGTCCGGAGCTTGGCCGCCAGGGCAGCGACCAGCGGAACGGGATCTGCTCCCGTGGCCAGTGCGTGGCGGAGGGTGGACAGTGCCAGCGGGCCGTTTCCTGCCATGGCGGCATCTGCCACCTTGAAGGCCGTTGCCTCGATCCGGCCGCCGTAGTAGCGGTCCACGACGTCAGTGGTGACCGTGGTGACGGCGTCGGCGATGAGCTGGCTGCAGGCTGCGGCCAGCTCGGAGAGATTCGCCCCGACGGCGTTGACCAGCGCCTGCACCGCGTCCGGTTCGATCCGCCGTCCCCCGGCCTTGAACTCGGCCGCCACGAACGCCACCTTGTCCGCGTCCTTTTTCAGGGGCTGGCAGTCCACTACCGGCCACCCGCCTTTTTTGATGGCGTCGAGCAGTTTCTTGCCCCGGGCTCCCCCGCCGTGGCGCAGCACCAGAACAGCATCGGGCTCCGGGTGGGCGAGGTAGGCCAGCGCGTCCGCCAGGAAAGCGTCGTTCATCGCTTCAACGGCTTCGACCTCGATGAGTTTGCTTTCGCCGAAGAGGGAGGGGCTGACCTGCATCATTAATGTGCCGGCCTCATAGGCGGCGGCGTTGATGCGGCTCACTTCGACATCAGGGGTAGCTGCCCGCACCTGGGCGCGTACCCGGTCCATGGCCCTGATGCCCAGATACTCTTCCGGGCCGCCCACCAGGACCACGCCGGCTGGAGTTACATCCCGCCAGGTGGGGCCGTTCGGTGCCGGGGAACGGGTTGCACGCTTCTGCGCAGCGGCCATCGGGGCTTCCTTCCGGAAATTTTAGTGGAGTATCTCAGCCTGCCATGTCCCGCGGCGCGGTCCAAGCCGGCCCCGCGGCGCACCTGCCGTGATCCCCGTCCAGGCCCGGGCAGCGGCCTGCCGTGAGTTTTTCGCAGTGTCCGGGCCGCGTATCCCTCCAGCCGTTCAATCAGAGTAACGGTCTGCCCGTGGGCAGCACTGATTCCGCGGCGGAGCCGGTGTGGGCGGGCTGCCGCCCACAAAGCCCCGTAGGTCAGCACGGACAGGAACAGCATGGTCAGCAGTCCGGGAACACCTTCGGGCCATGGCAGGGCCGCCCCCGGAAGCTGCGCCGCAAATCTCGCTGTGGCTGCTACTCCCGCGCTGAAGGTGCCTGCCACCGCGACCAAGGCAGTTCCCGCCCACGGGACCAGCACCACCAGGGGAACGGCAGCGGTTCCCAGCAGTGTCACCGGCGCTACAAATGGTGAGGCCAGGACGTTGGCCAGCAGCGAGTACGTTGAAAACTGCGGCTGAAGCACCACGGTCACCGGCCCGCACAGCAGTTGCGCGGACAAGGGAACAGCAACCGCTGCTGCTGCCCAGCGCGGTATCAGTGCCGGGATCCAGTCCATGATGTGCCGGCCCAGGATGATGATTCCGAGCGTTGCCAGCACCGACAGGAGGAAGCCGAAACTCGACCCCAGCCCCGGGTCCGCCAGCAACAGGCCGATCACGGCCAGGCACAGGAAGCTCAGTCCCCGGCCGGTACGTCCACCAGCCAGGGAAGCCACTGCAACGGCTCCCATCAGGGCTGCCCGCAGGACGCTTGCGTCCGGACCCACCAGCAGGACAAACAGTCCAAGGCCTGCCACGGCGAGTACCGCCGCAGGCACCCGGGGCAGGCGGAGCCGCCGGCAGGCCAGCAGCAGGGCGCCGAGCACCAGGCTGCAGTTGGCCCCGCTGACAGCGGTCAGGTGGGTCATACCCACGGTCTTCATTGCGGTCTCCAGGCCCTCATCCAGGGCGCTGGTGTCCCCGGTGACCATCCCGGGAAGCAGGCCCTGTGGATCCGGGGCGAGGAACGAGGCCGCCGAGACAAAGCGTTCCCTCAATTCCTTCGCGGATTCCTGCAGGAACGGCGAATCGGTGGGCTTTCCCGGTCCCGAGGACGCCGTCAGCATGCCGGCTTCCTCCCGCCCGGGATCCGGGGGCCGGAGCTTCCCCGTTGCGCGGACCAGTTGTCCGGGCACCACGTTTCCCCAGGCGCCGCCGCCTGTTATCAAGAGTTGGGCCCGCGTTCGCAGCAGCACGCCTCCTGTACTGACGTCCCGGGTCCATACAGCGACCGACCAGCGCGAGGGCGTACCTGCCTGGTTCGGTGGGTTCAAGGCCCGCGGCGTTCCTGCCACTTCCACGACCGCCACCACCGACCTGCCTGACGAAACCGCAACTGCCAGCGGGCCTTCATGACGCTGGGTGGACGCCACCGCCGAGTGCGCCGCCGCGGTGGCGGCCAGCAGGAGCGCAATCGCTGTGGTGGTCAGGAAACTCCGCCGGGCGGGTTTCCGAGGGTCGTCAGTGACCGGCCTCATCCTGCGGACACGCCAGGTCTTGTGCAGCAGCATGGCCGAAAGCAGCAGCAATATGCAGCAGAGGCCCGCCAGTGCACCGGGCGGCAGCCAGAGCCCCGCAATCGACGCGGCCCAGACGAACGCCGCAGGCAGTGCCAGCCGCAGGTCGGTCCGCCGTCGTGGTGCTTCGTCCACCGAATCCGCGTCCTGGGCCGCCTTCTTGGTGCCGGCGGCAAACCTGGCGGACTGCGCAGTCCAGTATTTCCGTATAGCTCCGGTGGGTCCCAGGCCCCGAGGCAACGTCCGGAAGTCCGGCCTGCCCGCCGCCGTGGGCTCCTGTCCCCTAGCCCCGCGGGCCTCATGCGGGGCCTCCCCCGGTCCCGGGCGCCCATCATCATCCGGTGGCGTCGCATACCCCCGGACGGCTGACTCTACATACCGGCTCCACGGGCTGGAGCCCGTCCCCGGCGTCCGGTTACCCATAACAGCGGCAGGCCATCGACGTCGTCACCGCATCTTCCCTTCGCCTCATATGCTCACCAGCGGGAGCAGGGCCTCAAGCATCTTTGGGCCGACGCCGTCAATGGCATCCAGTTCCTCCACTGCTTTGAAGGGCCCGTGTTCCTTGCGCCAGTCCACGATGCGCTGGGCCAGCACGGGGCCGACCTTCGGCAGACCGTCCAGTTCCTCCACTCCGGCCGTATTCAGGTTCACCTTTGAACCCGCGGCCGCACGTCCGTCCGGGGAGTCTCCCGCATCCGGCGCTGCGGCTTCCCCGGCACTGCCGGGCACCATTTCGCCCTGCCGCGGGACATGGATCTTTTGTCCGTCCTCCACCACTGCAGCAAGGTTCAGGCGGTCCAGGTCGGCGCCGGGACTTCCTCCTCCTGCCGCCGCGACGGCATCGTGCACGCGGCTCCCTGCCGGCAACTGCACCACCCCGGGCCGCATCACGGCCCCGGCAACGTGGACCACGGCCGTGCCGGCCGGGGCACTTTCCTGCGCTCCCGGCAGCGCGTCGGCAGGGGCTCCGGGCGATGGACCGGCCCGGCTCCCGCCACCGCCGTCCTCGCCTGATGCGGCGTCCTCACCAGTTTTGGCTGTGGTCTCCGGACCAACCCCGCTCAGGGGAAGGATCTCGGGCCGCCCCGAGGCTGCCTGCCACCAGAACCAGGCACCTCCGGCCACGGCAAGGACGCCCACGAGCACGGCAAGCCGCAGGCCAAGGCGCCAGCGGATAGCCGGTCCGGCGTCGTGGGCTTGGGTATGACGTGCACCGCCGACGGTGTCAGCGCCGGCATCGGGACCAGGTGCGCCCCGGTATTTGAAGGCATGCCCGTCCTCCTCAACGAGGAGCCCGCCAGTACTGGTGCCCAGCGTGGCCGCCAGCCGGTTCCTGGCATGGCGCGCCTGCTGACCTGCGGCTCCAGCATCCCGGCGTGACATGCACCCCACGCTAGGGACATGCCGCACCCCGCAACAGGGCGGGGCCCTGCTATGTGGAAAGGGTGCCCGTACCCGGCACCTTAAGCGCTGTCCTCACCCGAACCGCTGCCGCTGCCCACAATGACGGCCAGGACACCAAGGCCCGCATGAGCCGCGAGTACGGCGGGAAGGGAACTGATCTGGGCAGGGGGGCACTGCGGCAAAGCCGCTTCAAGACGTGCCGCCAGGCTCTGGGCCTCTGCCGGGTTTCCGAAGTGGTGGACGGCCAGCCGCACCCCGTCCGGCCGTGCGGCCGCGTCGGCGGCGACAATTTCCTCAAGGCGCGCGACCGCCTTGGCAGCGGACCGGACTTTTTCCAGCGGTACGATCCTGCCGTCGTCGACTGCCAGGATGGGTTTGATGGCCAGCATGGTGCCCCAGAGCGAAGCTGCCGCTCCGATCCGCCCGCCGCGGCGGAGCTGCTCCAGGCTGGGAACGTAGAAATAGACCTTGGTTCTGGCTGCCTGGTCCGCCGCAGCAGCGGCCACCGTCCCTGCTGCTGCGCCGCCCGCCGCCGTGCGGACACTTGCCTGCACTGCCATGCCGAGGGCCATGCCCACTGTTGCTGAGTCGACCACTTCCACGGGAATGCCCACGCGCGCCGCCGCCAGGCGCGCCGCATCCGCCGTCCCGGACAGGCCGCCGGAAATATGCACGGAGACCACTGCCTCGTAGCCGCGGCGCTGCGCGGCCAGGTACGCCTGTTCGAACTGTCCTGGCGAGGGCCGCGAGGTTTTTACGGAGGTGCCGCTGGCCAGTGCCAGCGCGATGGTCTCGGAAATATCGTCCTCACCCTCGCCGTAGATCTCCTCACCCACCATCACGGGCATGGGGATGATGGTCAGGCGTCCGTCACCAGTGAGATCTGCTGACCAGTCCGCGGGCAAAGCAGACGCGGAATCGGTGACCACGGCAGTCCGTACGACGGCGTCCGGCCGGGTTGCGGCGCTGCCCCGCCGGGCGTCGTCCTGCTTGGCGCGCATGGCGGCTACGCGCGCCCGGAGCCAGGGCCAAGCGGCAGCGTCGCGGTGGGGCAAAGTGGCCTCCTGGGGTCAAGCAGGCCGCCGGAGGTTTCCGGCGGCCCGGTCCAGCCTAAGCCGGGACGATGTTGACCAGTTTAGGGGCGCGGACGATGACCGTGCGGATGCCCCGGCCGTCGAGGGCGCGCTGGACGTTGTCCGAGGCCAGCGCCAGTTCCCGCAGCTGGTCCTCAGAGACATCCGGGGAGACCTCAAGCCGGTCCCGCACCTTGCCCTGGACCTGGACGACAGCCGTGACGGTGTCCTGCACCAGGAGTGAAGCGTCGTGGGCAGGCCAGCCCGCGTTGGCCACCGAGGCCGGGTGTCCCAGGACGTTCCACATGTCCTCGGCCGTGTAGGGGGCAAAGAGGCTCAGGATGACGGCAACAGCTTCTGCGGCTTCCCGGACTGCCGGGTCGGCACCGCCGGCACCGGAGTCGATGGCCTTCCGGGTGGCGTTCACCAGCTCCATAAGCTTGGCCACCACCACGTTGAACTTGTTGGCGTCCAGCAGTTCAGCCGCGTCAGCGATAGTCCGGTGCGTGACTGACCGCAGGGCGCGGTCTCCGGTGGTGACGTCCACGCCCGGCGCACTGGACACGTCCTGCGCGAGGCGCCAGGCGCGGGCCAGGAACTTCGCCGAGCCGGAGGGCGAGACGTCTGCCCAGTCGACGTCGTCCTCGGGCGGGGAGGCGAAGATCATGGTCAGCCGGACGGCGTCCACGCCGTACTTGTCCAGCTGCTCGCCGAGGTCCACGCCATTGCCCAGCGACTTGCTCATGGCCTTGCCGCCATTGAGCACCTGGCCCTGGTTCAGGAGCGCGCTGAAGGGCTCGTTGGCCTCGATCATGCCGAGGTCGTTGATGACCTTGGTGAAGAAGCGGGCGTACAGCAGGTGCAGGATGGCGTGCTCAACGCCGCCCACGTACTGGCCCACGGGCATCCAGTCGTTGATCTTTTCGGGGTCGAACGGGCCTTCGGTGTACTGCGGCGAGACGAACCGCAGGAAGTACCAGGACGAGTCCACGAAGGTGTCCATGGTGTCCGTGTCCCGCTTGGCCGGACCGTGGCAGGAGGGGCATTCGACGTTGACCCAGGCTTCGGCCGCAGCCAGCGGCGAGGTGCCCTTCGGCGAGAGGTCCTCGCCGCGCAGGTCGGAGGGCAGCGTGACGGGCAGCTGCTCGTCAGGAACGGGAACCTCGCCGCAGGACGGGCAGTGGATGATCGGGATGGGAGTGCCCCAGAAGCGCTGGCGGCTGAGCAGCCAGTCACGCAGGCGGAAGTTCACAAACTTCTCACCGGTGCCCTGGCGCTCCAGGATGGCGATTGCTGCCGGGATAGCCTCGGCCTTGGGCAGGCCATCCAGGTCGCCGGAGTTGATCAGTGTCCCCTCCCCCGCGGTTGCGGTGCCGGACACTGCAGGGTCTTCCACGCCCGTGTCCAGGACAGCCCGGACGGGAAGGTCGAACGTGCGGGCGAAGTCCAGGTCCCGCTGGTCGTGGGCGGGGACGGCCATGATCGCGCCGGTGCCGTAATCGGCCAGGACGTAGTCCGCGGCCCAGACCGGCAGCTTCTCCCCGTTCAGCGGGTTGATCGCGTACCGGCCGGTGAAGACACCGGTCTTCTCACGCTCGGTGGACTGCCGTTCGATTTCCGAGAGTGCTTTGACCTGCTCCCGGTATTCGTCCAGGGCAGCGGCATGCTCCTCTGTGACAAGTTCGACGGCGAGCGGCGCGTCCGCTGCCACCACAAAGAACGTTGCGCCGTACAGGGTGTCGGGGCGGGTGGTGAAGACGGTGACCTCTTTGGCGGGCTTGCCGCCGTCGGCCTCGATCACAAAGTTGACGTGTGCGCCCTCAGACCGGCCGATCCAATTCTTCTGCATCGCCAGGACACGCTCGGGCCAGTGGCCGCGCAGCTGCTCCATATCGTCCAGCAGCCGGTCGGCGTATTCGGTGATCTTGAAGTACCACTGGTTGAGGGACTTCTTGGTGACGGTGGTGCCGCAGCGCTCGCAGGCGCCGTTGACTACCTGCTCGTTCGCCAGGACAGTCTGGTCCTTGGGGCACCAGTTGACCGGGGAGTTCTTCCGGTAGGCCAGGCCGCGCTCGTAGAAGCGCTTGAACAGCCACTGGGTCCAGCGGTAGTACTCGGGGTCCGAGGTGTGGAGGCGGCGCGACCAGTCAGCGGAAATGGCGTACCGCTTGAAGGACGCTGCCTGGGTGTCGATGTTGGCGTAGGTCCACTCGCTGGGGTGGGCGTTGCGCTTGATCGCGGCGTTTTCCGCGGGCAGGCCAAAGGAATCCCAACCGATGGGGTGCAGGACGTCGTACCCCTTCTGGCGCAGGTAGCGTGCCACCACGTCGCCCATGGCGAATGCTTCCGCGTGGCCCATGTGCAGGTCGCCGGACGGGTACGGGAACATGTCCAGCACGTAGCGGCGCTCCCGGGACCCGTCATCCACCGGGGTGAAGACCTTGAGGTCCTCCCACACCTGGGGCCATTTGGCCTCCATGGCGGTGAAACTGTAGGTGCCCTCTTCAGGCTCCGCCGATACTGTTGTTGCTGTTCCGGTCTCTGTCTCCGGCTGAACGCCCACTGCTGCCCTCTTCTGTTCTGTTACGGCATCTGTGCTGCCATAACGGCCTGATCCTCCTGCTGCCGGCCCGGCAAACACGCCCGGACACACAAAAGCCCCTCACCAGGGAGGGGCTGCCGCACCGTTATCCGTTGTTCCGGACGCCGGGCGGCTAACTAAGCAGAAGGATCGCACGCATGGATCTACTTTAGCGCACCGGCACGCAGGCTGCCGCAGCCAGGATGCCGTTCGTTGCATTACCCGGTGTGAGGGGCCATGATCATCCCACGACGTTGGGAGGGGTGAGCATGATGCCGGATTCAACCGCCGCCGGGTCCGCTGAGGGTGAGCCCCTTTCCCTGTGGCTCGCAACCGCCGGCGCCACCTCCTTCCCGGAGCTGCGCGGCACCGTGGAAGTGGACGTGGCCATCATCGGCGGCGGCGTCGCCGGGCTGACGGCAGCACTGGCCTTGAAACGTTCGGGCCGCTCGGTGGCCGTCCTTGAGGCGGCCCGGATCGGCACAGGTGTTACCGGCCATACCACCGGCAAGGTGACGTCGCTGCACCGCCTGGCCTACACGGATCTCGCCCGGACTCACGGCAGCAGCGCCGCCGGAACCTACGGGCTCGCCAACCAGGCTGCCGTGGAACACATCGCGCACGTGGTGGCCGCCGAAAACATCTCCTGCGGTTTCCGCCGGGTTGCGAACTACACCTTCGCCGTAAGTGGAGACACCCTGCCGCAGCTGCGTGCAGAAGCCGGACTCGCTTCCAAGCTGGGTCTTCCGGCCACATTTACGGCCGAGGTACCCCTGCCGTTCCCTGTGGCGGGCGCCGTCCGGTTCGACGGGCAGGCCCAGATTCACTCCGTGCAGTACCTTCAGGGACTGGCTGCCAGGGTGGAGGGGGACGGAAGTTTCGTGTTCGAGGGGACCCGCGCGACTGAACTGCAGGAGGGGACGCCGGTGAAAGTAGCCGCCGGGAACGGTACAGTGCTGGCCGCTGATGCGATCGTGGCCACGAATGTTCCCTTCGGAGACCATGGCCGGTTTGAAGCATTGTGCCCGCCGCACCGCTCCTACATCGTTGCCGCGACGGTGGATACACCTCCCCTGGACGCCACCTTTATCAGCGCGGATGAGCCCATGCGGTCGGTGTTGACGGTCCGGCTCAACGGGATGACTTACCTGCTGGCGGGCGGGGAGGGCCACCCTGCCGCGGAACGGGTGGATCCGGCGTCGCGCCATGCCAGCCTGGCCGCGTATGCGCGCAGCCATTTCGGCGCCGGGCCCGTCGCGTACCGCTGGTCCACCCAGGATGCGATGCCCCTGGACGGGCTGCCGTACGCCGGGCCGCTGAATCCGGACAGCCGGCACGCCTTCGTCATCACAGGCCTGCGGAAATGGGGATTGACGAATGGGACCGCCGCCGCCCTGATGCTGGCAGACCTGCTCAATGGCACACCCAACGGCTGGGCGCCCTTGTTTGACAGCAACCGGGCGCCCGCACGGATTGGGACCAGGTCAGAAGGACCCACGGAATCGACGCCGGCGGGTTCTGTGGACCGGGCGGAGAACCACCCTGACGGCGCTGCACGGCAGGTAGCGGACCTCGCTCCCGCTGACGGCACGGTGATTGAATCCGCCGGGACCAGCACGGCGTATTACCGGGATCAAGCAGGAGAAATCCACGCCGTGTCCGCGATCTGCACCCATCTGGGCTGCACCGTTGCTTTCAACCGGGGAGAGCGCACCTGGGATTGCCCCTGCCACGGATCCCGGTTCGACGCGTCTGGCAAGGTCATCCAGGGACCGGCCACAGAGGATCTGCCGCCACGGCCCACCTCCTGACCCCTTTGCAGCCGGGACACCAGGAACCTGGGACGCACGGCGCCTTGCCGGGCATGGCCTGGAGACGGCATGGGCCGCCCTGCCGGATTGGCAGGGCGGCCCGCGACGGATCGAGATTACCGCACGTCCACGTCCACCCAGTCCATGGACTTGGTCACTGCTTTCTTCCAGAGCCGCATCTGGCGGTCCTGCTCAGCCTGGTCCATCTGTGGCTCCCAGCGCTTGTCCTCGGACCAGTTGGCCGACAGCTCGCCGAGGTCCTTCCAGAAGCCCACGGCAAGGCCGGCAGCGTAGGCGGCGCCGAGGGCGGTGGTCTCAACCACCTTCGGCCGGATCACCGGGACGCCAAGGATGTCCGCCTGGAACTGCATGAGGGCGTCGTTGGCCACCATGCCGCCGTCGACCTTCAACTCGGAGAGCGGAACACCGGAGTCTGCGTTGACGGCGTCAAGCACCTCGCGCGTCTGGAACGCGGTGGCTTCGAGCGCGGCCCGGGCGATGTGGTTCTTGTTGACGAACCGGGTGAGGCCCACGATGGCACCCCGGGCGTCCGAACGCCAGTACGGCGCGAAGAGCCCGGAGAAGGCCGGGACGATATACACGCCGCCGTTGTCCTTCACGGATGCGGCAAGGGTTTCGACTTCGGGCGCGCTGCTGATCATGCCCAGGTTGTCGCGCAGCCACTGGATCAGCGAGCCGGTGACGGCGATGGAGCCTTCCAGGGCGTAGTGCGGTGCAGCATCGCCGAGCTTGTAGCCGACCGTTGTCAGCAGCCCGTTCTTCGAGTGCACGATCTCCTCGCCGGTGTTGAAGATCAGGAAGCAGCCCGTCCCGTAGGTGTTCTTCGCTTCGCCGGTCTGGAACGCTGCCTGGCCGAAGGTTGCTGCCTGCTGGTCGCCAAGGATGCCGGCCACGGGGACCTCGCGCAGCAGCTGCGAGGTGTGGACCGTGCCGTAGACCTCCGAGGAGGACCTGATGTCCGGCATCATGGACCGCGGGACGCCGAAGATCCCCAATATTTCGTCGTCCCACTGGAGGGTCTCCAGATCCATAAACAGGGTGCGGGAGGCATTGGTGACATCGGTGACGTGGACGCCCCCGTCCACGCCGCCCGTGAGGTTCCAGAGGACCCAGGCGTCGGTGTTGCCGAACACCAGGTTCCCCGCTTCGGCTTTCTCCCTGGCGCCGTCGACGTTGTCCAGGATCCACTTGATCTTGGTTCCCGAGAAATAGGTTGCCAGCGGCAGGCCCACTTTCTGCTTGAAGCGGTCCGCGCCGCCGTCCCTGGCCAGCTCGTCCACGATGTCCTGGGTCCGTGTGTCCTGCCAGACGATGGCGTTGTACACAGCCTCCCCGGTGGTTTTGTCCCACACCACGGCGGTTTCACGCTGGTTGGTGATTCCGACGGCGGCAATATCGTGCCGTGTCAGGTTCGCCTTGGAGAGGGCGGAGGCGATGACCTCACGGGTGTTGTTCCAGATTTCGGCCGGGTTGTGCTCCACCCACCCGGCCTTCGGGAAGATCTGTTCGTGCTCCATCTGCCCCGAGGAGACGATGGCGCCGCTGTGGTTGAAAATGATGGCGCGGGTGCTGGTGGTTCCCTGGTCGATGGCGATTACGTACTGGTTCATGGTGACGTCCTTGTCTTGAGTTGGGTGGGTGGCTGGGTAAAGGGTCAGGCGGCTGCGGCGATGATCGGGACCAGCCGGGCGACGAGCCCGCCCAGGGCCCCGCCAACGAGGGGTCCCACCACGGGGATCCACGAGTAGCCCCAGTCGCTGGAGCCTTTGCCCTTGATGGGAAGCAGGGCGTGCGCGATGCGCGGGCCGAGGTCGCGGGCAGGGTTGATGGCGTAGCCGGTGGGGCCGCCCAGGGATACGCCGATGCCGACGACCAGGAGTGCCACAGCGAGCGGGCCCAGGCCCGAAGGGGTCCCGCCGAAGGCCAGGATGACGAACACCAGGACAAAGGTGCCGATGATCTCAGTGACCAGATTCCAGGAGCTGGACCGGATGGCCGGGCCGGTGGAGAAGACGCCCAGCTTGGCAGCAACTGCCTCTTCGGCGTCGAAGTGCTGCTTGTAGGCGAGCCAGCAGAGCACTGCGCCAAGGAAGGCGCCGAGCATTTCACCGCCAAAATAGGTCAGGGTTGAGACGACATCGACGGGGACGCCCTTCGCGTATTCCGTGTTGCCCTTGGCCAGGAAGCCGAGTGTCACGGCGGGGTTCAAGTGTGCCCCGGACTTCGCGGCCACATAGACGCCCGCGAAGACAGCAACACCCCATCCCCACGTGACCATCAGGAACCCGCCGCTATTGCCTTTGGTGCCCCGCAGGGCGACGTTGGCCACGACACCGCAACCGAGCAGGGTGAGCATCGCCGTTCCGAATACTTCGGAAAGGAAAACAATTCCAAGAGACATCTTTGACTCTCCTTATTTTCTGTTGTCAGTCCTTCGCGGGTTGAAGGACCGTTTGCCGGGGCGGGTTATGGCCCCGGCCGGAAGCCGGGCCTCAAGCGACCAGGCTGTTGATTTCCACTCGGTGGAACCGCTGCAGCACGTCCTGTGCGTGCTGTATCTCGGCGGCGCGGGCTGTGGCGTCCCACTTCAGCGGGACGGACAGAACTTCCGCCACTTCATTGAGAAGTTCTCCGGTAACCAGCCCGCGGAAGGCCAGGGAGGTACGCCGGATCAGGACGTCCACCAGGTGCCCCACCTGCTCATGGGCCGCCATGAATTCCAGTTCGCGGACGCTGAGTTCCCGCGTGGATCGCAGCGCGTGGTCAGGTTCGGCGTCGAGGTAGGCGATCACTTCTTCGGCCCGGGTCCCGTAGCGGGTCAGCAGGCCGGCCGTGCGGTCTGCATCCCGGCCGGGAACCATGTGCTGCTTGATCCACGTCTGCACGCCGGCGTCGTCAGCGGGGAAGCCTGCGCCGCCGCCGATGGCCAGTTGCGCCGTCGATACCTTGCGCTGCATGCCGAGCTCGGCGAGGACATCGTTGGTCAGGTGCTCCGCGAGGGCCCGGAAGGTGGTCCATTTTCCACCCACGAGACTGAGCACGACGGCGCCCGCACCGGATTCCGGCCCGGCCGGGCCGCGGCGCTCAATCCGGTAGTCCCGCGAAACGAACCCGGGCTGGGTCGCATCGTGCCGGGGCAGGGGCCGCACACCTGAGAAGGTGTAGACGATCTGTTCATGGCTGACGGGAATGTCCGGAAACACGTGGCCGATCAGTTCGAAGAAGTATTCGATCTCCTCATCGGTGCAGACGGCGTCCTGGCGCATGTCCGCATCCACATCGGTGGTTCCGACCAGGACGCGGTCCCCCATCGGGTAAATGAGGACAATACGGCCATCGGTGTGCTCGAAGAAGATTTCGCGTCCACGACAGGCGTCCAGGAGTACCGGATGGTCCAGGACAATGTGCGATCCCTTCGTGCCGCCCATAAAGGCAGAGGCGGTTCCCATGGCCTCATTGGTCAGATCCACCCACGCTCCCGTGGTGTTGACAATGACATCAGCGGTGAAGTCGAACTCCTCACCTGTCAGCTCATCGCGCAGCCGGACAGTGCTGCCTGTGCCGGTGCCGCGGTTGGGCTCACTGGTCATGGACTTCAGCGAAAGGTAGTTGCTGGCCCGGGCGGTGCTGCCCTGGGTTATGGATGCCCCGGGCACCTGCCCTGCTTTCTCGCCATCCTGCAGGACGTCAAGGGTGAGCCGTTCCGGGTTGTGCACCGAGGCATCAAAGTACGTTGCCGCGTACTTAATGTCCGGGCGCAGGGCGGGCAGTTCGGCCAGGGCGCGTTTGCGGCCCCGGAACTGGTGCCGCGGCACGGAACCGCCGTCCCGGGAGAAGGAGTCGTAGAGGCTGAGGCCAACCTTGATCAGGAATGCACCGCGTTCCTTGGGCTTGCCTTGCTGCTTATGGGTCAGGAACCGCAGCGGTGCAGCGAGGATTCCGGAGAAGGTGCTGAGGATGGGGATGGTGGTCTGCAGCGGCTTGACGTAGTGGGGGGCGATCCGAAGCAGGCGGTTGCGCTCCACTACAGATTCCCGCACCAGCCGGAATTCACCGTTTTCCAGGTAGCGGATGCCGCCATGGATCATGTGTGAGGACGCCCCGCTGGCCCCCTGGCAGTAGTCCCCGCGCTCCACGAGTGCCACGTCCACGCCCTGCAGTGCGAGGTCCCGGAAAGTTCCGACGCCGTTGATCCCGCCGCCTACCACCAGCACTTTTGCGTGGGGCCGCCGCCTCAGGTTGTGAACCGATGCGCGTTCGGCGCCAGGCTTCGACGCGGAGGGATGGACAGGTGAATCCTTGGGTCCCAAAACAACTCCCTTGGGGCTTTGTGTGTCGCGGCCACCCCTGGGTGCGCCGCCGTTCTCATCTATTGTTTGGAGTAATGGAAAATGGAGTCAAGGACTATGCACAAACGTGCAGAACGGAGGTCGGGGTGGATCCTTCCCGGCATGCGGACGCTTTGCGGGCTGCACAAATGTATTATTTGCAGGACCTCACGATGGACGCCATCGCCAGGGAGCTGCGGACCTCCCGGTCCACGGTTTCCCGGCTGTTGTCCTCGGCCCGGGATTCGGGCCTGGTCCAGGTCCAGATCCGCAATCCCCTGGACACTGCGCCGGAACTGGAAGGCTTGATCCGCCGCCGGTACGGGGTTGACGTGCACGTTGTCCCGGTGGTGGAAACCCTCAACGAAGCCGAAACCCTGGACCGCGTGGCGATGCAGGCCGCGCGGACGTTCGGGCCCCTGGTGGATTCCAACGCGATCATCGGCGTCGCCTGGGGCTCCACGCTCAGCGCCGTGAGCAGGCACCTGACCAGGAAGATCACGCACGACAGCGTGATTGTGCAGCTGAACGGCGCAGGCAATATGCACACGACGGGCATCACCTATGCCAGCGACATCATGCGCCGCTTCGGCAGCGCCTACGGAGCCCGGGTGGAACAGTTTCCGGTTCCCGCCTTCTTTGACCACGCGGCCACAAAAACCGCGATGTGGAATGAACGCAGCGTGCAGCGCATCCTCGAACTCCAGGCCAAGATGAGCATCGCGATCTTCGGCGTCGGCTCGGTTGACGCGGACTACCCGAGCCACGTGTACGCCGGTGGCTACCTGGACGAGAACGACCTCAAGATCCTGGCCGGTTCCGATGTAGTGGGCGATGTGGCCACGGTCTTCTTCCGCAGCGACGGTTCATCAGACGGCATTGTCCTGAATGAGCGGTCCACGGGGCCTGCCCTTTCCGAACTCCGGCAGGTCCGGCGCAGGATCTGCGTGGTTTCAGGGGTCTCCAAAATCAACGGCCTCAAAGGCGCCCTCGCAGCCGGCCTCGCGACGGACCTGATCCTCGATGAGGCAACCGCGCGCCGCCTCGTGGACCTGGAGGGCATGGCGACGTCGAGTAGGTAGAGTCAAGGTTATGAGGACCTCACCGCGGATCAGCCTGAACAACGGCGTGCTGATCGACCAGCTGGGCTTTGGCTTGTATAAGGTGCCGCCGTCAGACGCCGCGGGACTCGTAGCGACGGCCCTCGATGCCGGCTACAGGCATTTCGACACGGCCGCCATGTACGGCAACGAATCCGGTGTGGCCCGCGGCATCAGCTCCCTGTTGGGTGCGTCGGCGGGCAGCGGCGGCTCCGGGGAGCTCTTTCCCGCCCCCGCCAGGGAAGACCTCTTTGTCACCACCAAGGTGTGGAACGACCACCACGGCTACGATGCGACCCTCCGGGCCTTCGATGACTCAATGGTCAACCTGGGCCTGGACTACGTGGACATGTACCTCATCCACTGGCCCTGCCCCCGGCGCGGACTGTTTCCGGAAACCTACCGGGCGCTGGAGACGCTCTACCGGGAAGGAAAGGTCCGGGCCATCGGCGTCAGCAATTTCCAGCCTTCCCACCTTGACCGGCTGATGCAGACGGCGGAAGTTACCCCCGCAGTCAACCAGATCGAGCTTCACCCCTGGCTTCAGCAGCAGGAGCTGCGGAAAATCCACGACGACCTGGGCATCCGGACCGAAGCGTGGAGCCCCTTGGGGCGCGGCCAAGTGCTTGCCGACCCCGTGGTCCAGGCCTGCGCTGCTGAACATGACCGGACAGCCGCCCAGGTGATCCTCCGTTGGCACATCCAGCTGGGCAACATCGCGATCCCCAAAGCCAGTTCAGAGGCGCGCATCCGCGAGAACCTGGACATCTTCCGCTTTGAACTTTCGGATCGGGACATGGAAGCGCTCGCCGGCCTCGACCGGGGACAGCGCACCGGCTCCCACCCGGACAACGTCAACTAGGACCTGCATGAAAACAACACACTCAGGGCAGTCCGCCCCGCCCGCCTACTTCAGCCCGCATCTGGCCGGACGCACCCGCGACTCGTCCGTGCAGCTGGCCGGCGGGAAGGTGGCTTTCTGGACATATGAACCCGTACAGGAGCTGCCGGACACCCGGACCATCCTGGTGATCCACGGGTTCCGCGGTGACCACCACGGACTCCTGCGAGTGGCCGACCTGCTGCCCGATATGCGCATCATCATGCCGGACCTGCCCGGTTTCGGCAGCTCAGAGGCCTTCGGGCCGGGCGGCCACACCGTAGCCGGCTATGGGGCGTTCATCAAGGAGTTTATGGCCGCCCTGGGCCTGGGACCGGACACCGTGCTCCTGGGCCACTCTTTCGGATCCATCATCACAGCGCACTTCGTCGCAGCCCATCCCGACGCAGTCCATCCCCTGATCCTCATTAATCCGATTGCCGCGCCGGCCCTTGAGGGTCCAAAAGGCATCATGACCAGGCTGGCCGTGCTGTACTACAAGCTCGCCGCCCGGCTTCCCCGCCCGTTGGGGCAGGCCCTGCTGCGCAGTCCGCTGATTGTCCGGGTGATGAGTGAGGCCATGGCCAAGACGAGGGACCGGGAACTGCGGCGGTTTATCCACGGCCAGCACCACGCGTACTTCAGCGCGTTCGCCAGCCGGGACAGCCTCCTGGAATCTTTCACGGCCTCGGTCAGCAGCCATGTGGCGGAGGTAGCCTCCCGCTTGCAGCTTCCCGTGCTTCTCATCGCCGGTGAAAAAGATGAAATTGCAACACTTCCTGACCAGCACCGGCTTCTTGAGCTGCTGCCCAGCGGCAAACTTGAGGTCATTGCCGGCGTCGGCCATCTGATCCACTACGAAACGCCGGAGCCCGCCGCCCGGTACATCCGCAGCTTCCTGAAGGACCATCCCGCGTGAAGATACTCATTGATGCTCGTTTCACCAGGACCGACCACCACGACGGCATCAGCCGCTACGGCGCCAGCCTGATTGAGGCGACGGCCAAAATCGCAGACGTTTCCATGCTGGTCTCTGACCTCCGGCAGCTCGCCCTCCTGCCGGATGTTCCCTACACGTTGATCAACAGTCCGCTCTCCCCCGCCGAACTGTTTGTGGCCCGCAAGGTGAACCCGCTGGGCGCGGACGTTGTGGTCTGCCCGATGCAGACAATGGGCACGTGGGGCCGGAAATATGGGCTGGTCCTGACGCTGCATGACCTCATCTACTATGAGCACCCTGCACCGCCGGGTTTCCTGCCCGCCCCGGTCCGGGTGCTGTGGCGGCTCTACCACAAGGCCTTCTGGCCGCAGCGGCTCCTCCTCAACCGGGCCGATGCAGTGGCCACCGTCAGCCGGACCACCGAAGCCCTGATGGCCAAATACCGGCTGACGCGGCGTCCGGTCAGGATCATCGGCAACGCACCACAGCCGGCCGCGGAACCACGCGCACCGGAAGCGGGCGCCGAACCGTCAATTGTCTACATGGGGTCGTTTATGCCCTACAAAAATGTGGAGACCATGGTGGCCGGGATGGCTGCCCTTCCCGGCTACACTCTTCACCTGCTCAGCCGGATCACCCCGCAACGCCGCGGTGAGTTGGAAAAGCTCGTTCCGGCCGGGGCAGACGTGGTGTTCCACAACGGTGTGACGGACGAGGAATACGCGAAATTCCTGTCCACCGCCACTGCGCTGGTGAGCCTCTCCCGGGCTGAGGGGTACGGCCTGCCGCTGGTAGAAGCCATGGCCCTGGGCACGCCCGTCATTGCCAGTGACATCCCCATTTTCCGGGAAGTGGGCGGTGACGCCGCCAGCTATGTTGATCCGGCCTCGCCGGAGCAGTTCGCGGCGGCGGTCATGGGACTGCGGGACCGGGAACGGTGGGAGGAAGCCTCGCGGCGCTCCCTGGCCCGTGCGGGAGAGTTCACGTGGGACGCCTCTGCCCGCCAGCTGGTGGACGTGGCCCACGACATCGTCGCCCAGCGCCGCGGCAAAATGTAACTGGGCCGCGGCAGAAAGTAACAACGCCACCGCGGGAAGTAGCGGCGCCGCTGCTACAGAACGTCCACGCCGTCGAGTCGAAGCTGGACGGGTTCCGCGCTCCGCTTTGCGGCCGTCGCTGCCCTGGTTGCACGCAGGACGCGCGTTACGGCTGCCGCCTGGGCGTACGGGAAAAACAGCAGCGTGCGCACGTCATCCCCCACCCGGCGTGACGAGGGGGGACCGCTAAGGAGCACAGGGGCAGGTCCGGCGGTGCGCAGGCTGATTCCCGCAGGTTGCAGGTTCGCCGCCGCTGCAGCGGTGAAGTGTTCGACGGCGGCCCGGGGGCCGGTGACCGAGGCGATCCGCACCGCGGGCGGCAGTTGGAGTTCCGTGCGAAGGGACAGCTCCCGCCGGGCGTAACCAGGAGGATCCCACCGGAGCAGGGCACCCACGGCGGAGGTCTCCGAGGCCGTGATGACCACGAGGCCGTGATCGGACGCCGGCCGTACCAGGGCTGCGGCGTTGAACCAGCGGCGCACCGTGTCCTCACCGGCGCGCAAGTTTTCCCGCCGCAGCAGCGAGTCGCCGTCCAGGAGCAGAGCCGCCGCGTACCCGCCCTCGGCCACCGGCTCGGCGCCCACGGTAGCCACTACCAGGGACTTACCCGGGCCTACGCTTGCCTTGACGTGGTCCCCGGAGGACGTGATCACCGTTTTGCCAGGGAAACCGCGGCCCAGTTCCTCGGCCGTCCGCATCACACCGGTAGCACCCTTGCGCAGCCTCCGCCCACCGCAATGGGAGCAGCCCCACTCCAGTGCCGGGGTGGAGCACCAGCGGCACTGCGGTACCGCTGAACTGCCGGCGGCAAGGGCCAGCGGCCCCTGGCAGGTTCCGCAACGGGCGGGCTCCCGGCAGGTTTCGCACACGAGCGAGGGCACGTAGCCTGCACGGGCCACCTGGACCAGGACAGGCCCGCGTTCGAGTCCTTCCCTGGCCGCACGCCAGGCAGCGCCTGGCAGCCGGGCAATCCTTGCCAGCGGGTCCCGTTCCTGTTCGAAGCTGTCAGCGGTGTTCACAACCCTTGGGACCGTCCGGCGGACAACGTTCCGCTCAGCCTCGACAGGAAGCACCCAGCCCGTTTCCACCAGCCGTTGGACTTCAGTGCTCCGGGTATGGCCGGCCAGGAGGCACGCCGCACCTGCCTGCTCGGCGCGCAGGAGCAGGACCTCACGGGCGTGGGCATACGGTGCGCGTTGCTCGATATGGAGGTCGTCGCCGTCGTCCCAGCAGACAACGAGCCCCAGGTCCTTTACCGGCGCATAGGCAGCCGACCTGGTGCCGATGGCCACGCGGGCGGTCCCGGCAAGGAGGTGAAGGAAATTCTGGTAGCGGGGGGTGGGTCCGTCCTCTGCCGTCAGGCGGGCTACGGCATCTTCGGGCAGCAGGCCGTTCACCGCGTCCTCCAGCAGGTCAAGGTCGCGGTTGTCCGGCACCACTACCAGGGCGCCCCGGCCGGATTCAAAGGCTGCGGCTACGGCCTGGGCCAGCAAGTGGGGCCAGCCGGAGGTGCCGAAGCCCCGAAGCGGATTCATTACAGCCCGGGGCGCACCACCTTCACTCAGGTGGCGCAGGAATGCCGGGCCGTTGCGGTAGTCAGCCCAGGCGGAGTGGCCGGTAACGTCTGCACGGGTGTTACCTGGCTGGCGCACGGCCGCCTCAGCCGCTGGTTCCTGGGCGCCTCCGGATTCCCTAGCGGCAGGAAAGGTCTTCTCCAGCCGGGCAACCCGGGGCGGGACTGCGACACGCAGGACATCAGATACGGTTCCGGCATAACGCGCAGCAACAGCGGTGGCGAGGTCCCGGATTTCCGGCGTGAGGACGGGAACCGGGGAAACCACCTTTGCCAGCGGCAGGAGGCTGTGGCCGGCGTCGGATTCCGCCACCCGCTCGATGATGAAGCCGCTGAGGTCCTGGCCGTTGAATTTGACCTTGACCCGGACGCCGGGCTGCGCCTCATTATCGAGGGTGGCCGGGACACCGTAATCAAACGGCCTGTCCAGATGGGGCAGGGAGGACTCCACCAGGACGCGGGCCACCGGCAGGTGGCCTGCGAACTTCGGCCCGGACTGCTGTTTCCGGTCCGGGAACCCCTGCAGCAGGGACGGCTGCACGGCCGCGGGCAGGTCCAGCAAAGGTTGCGCTGCATCATCAGCAACCACTGCGGCCACCTCCGTTCAGCATCACCTATGTGGACAGAGCCAGCAAACCGCCAGGCACAGACATTCCGGTGCATCGGCATCGCCGCCGGCACGGGACACCGGTCCTGCTAGGCGTTGAAGAACGCCTTCAGGTCATCCACGCGGTCCAGGCGCTCCCACGTGAAGTCCGGATCGTCGCGGCCGAAGTGGCCGTGCGCGGCAGTCTTGGCGTAGATGGGCCGCTTCAGGTCCAGGGCGTCGATGATGGCGCGGGGACGAAGGTCGAAGATTTCCGCGATGGCCGCGCTGATGCGGGCCGGATCAACCGTTTCCGTTCCGAAGGTTTCAACGTAGGTTCCCACGGGGCGGGCCTGGCCGATGGCGTAGGCAATCTGGATCTCGGCACGCTTGGCCAGTCCTGCTGCCACGACGTTCTTGGCGACCCAGCGCATGGCGTAGGCAGCTGAGCGGTCAACCTTGGACGGGTCCTTGCCGGAGAAGGCGCCGCCGCCGTGGCGGGCCATGCCGCCGTAGGTGTCGACGATGATTTTCCGGCCGGTGAGGCCGGCGTCGCCCACTGGCCCGCCGATGACGAATTCGCCGGCCGGATTCAGGATGTTGGCAGCACGGGAGATGTCCAGGTTGGCGCCGGCAAGGACGGGCTCGATGACGATGGAGGCGAGGTCCGCGCGGAGCTGCGCCAGGCTGGCGCCTTCGGCGTGCTGGCTGGAGATCACAACGGTTTCGACGGAGACGGGCAGGTCCTTGTCGTAGCCTACGGTCACCTGCGTCTTGCCGTCCGGGCGGAGGTAGGGCAGCTGGCCTGACTTGCGGACTTCGGTGAGCCGCTCGGACAGCCGGTGCGCGAGCCAGATGGGGGTGGGCATGTAGGACGGGGTCTCGTCGCTGGCGTAGCCGAACATCAGGCCCTGGTCGCCGGCGCCCTGGAGGTCGTAGTCGTCTTCCTGGCGTCCTTCGCGGGCTTCGAGGGAGTTGAAGACGCCCCCGGCGATGTCGTTTGACTGCTGGCCGATGGATACGGAGACCCCGCAGCGGGCGCCGTCGAACCCGTTGGCTGAGGAGTCGTAGCCGATGCCCAGGATGGTTTCGCGGACAATCTGCGGGATTTCGACGTAGGCGTCGGTGGTGACTTCGCCGGCCACGTGGACCAGGCCGGTGGTGGCCATGGTCTCCACGGCTACCCGCGATTCGGGGTCGGCTGCGAGCAGTGCGTCCAGGATGGCGTCGCTGATCTGGTCGCAGATCTTGTCCGGATGGCCCTCGGTGACGGACTCGGAGGTGAAGAGCCGGAGCGCGGAGGGCGTGGCCCCATGGGACTGGGGAAGGTGCAGCGGTAAAGTCACTCAATTACCTTACTTGTTGGAATCCGGACTGCCCCGACGGGACGTCATGCGATGTCACTCTGTTCAGCGGACGTGCCCGCGGAACAGTCAGGTGCGGGGCGATACGTGGTTCAGTTCGAAGCCGATCCGGCTGATGATGGCGGCCGAAACCTGGGTCTTGGTTCCGGACGCCTCCTGTGGTTCGGAGCCGGAGCGGGCCAGGATGACCACGGAGTTGGTGTCCTGGCCGAAGACTTTGTCCGCGCCGACGTGGTTGACCACCAGCAGGTCGCAGCCCTTGCGCTGCAGCTTGGCTTCCGCGTAGGCCAGCACATCGCCGTGGCTGTCCCCGGTTTCCGCGGCAAATCCTACGATCAGTTGCTCGCCTTCCGCGGATCCGGAGCTGTTCCGGCGCTCCACGAGTTCGTGCAGGATGTCAGGATTGCGGACCAGCGTGATCACGGGATCGGCGGTGTCGTCGCGTTTTTTGATTTTGGTGCTGGAGACCTCTGCCGGACGGAAGTCGGCCACCGCGGCGGACATAATCACGACGTCGGAATCGGCAGCGGCTGCCAGCGCGGCCTCCCGCAATTGCAGGGCAGTCTCCACCTGGACCACTTCCACCCCGGCCGGGGGCGGGACTTCCATGTGGGCCGCGAGCAGCCGGACCGTTGCCCCGGCGTTCCGGGCGGCGACGGCCAGCGCGACACCCTGCTTGCCGGAAGAACGGTTGCCGAGGAACCGGACAGGATCCAGGGGTTCGCGGGTTCCCCCGGCACTGATGGTCACGGTCTTGCCTGCCAGCGGCAACTGGTAGTCCGACTGCCCCTCGACCAGGGCCATGGCGGCGTCGAATATCACTTCGGGTTCGGGCAGCCTGCCCGGTCCGGAGTCGGATCCTGTCAGCCGGCCGGTAGCCGGTTCGAGGACCGCAACGCCGCGGCTGCGCAGTGTTTCCACATTGGCGCGGGTGGCCGCGTGCTGCCACATCTCGGTGTGCATGGCAGGAGCGAACAGCACTGGCCCGTGGGCCATCAGCAGGGTGTTGGTCAGGAGGTCGCCGGCCTGGCCGGTCGCCGCTTTGGCCAGGAGGTCGGCAGTTGCCGGGGCGATGACCACCAGATCGGCTTCATGGCCCAGACGGACATGGTTGACCTGGTGGACGTCGTCGAAAACACTGTTGCTCACAGGGTTCCCGGACAACGCCTCCCAGGTGGCGGTGCCCACAAAGCGGGTGGCAGCCTCCGTGGGAATCACCGTGACGTGATGGCCGGCTTCAGTAAAAAGCCGGAGGAGTGATGCCACCTTGTAGGCGGCAATCCCTCCCCCGACTCCGAGGACTATGCGCACGTGACCTCCGTCAACAGCACCTCAGGCGGCAGAATTACTCCGCGGCTTCGATCGGCGTGGAAACCAGCTTGCCTTCGTTGATCTCGCGCAGGGCGATCGACAGCGACTTTTCGTTCAGCTTGGTGTCAACCAGCGGGCCGACGTACTCGAAGAGGCCCTCGTGCAGCTGGGCGTAGTAGGCGTTGATCTGACGAGCACGCTTGGCACCGAAGATCACCAGGCCGTACTTGGAATCGGCTGCCTCGAGCAGCGAGTCGATCGGCGGGTTGATGATGCCTTCAAGGTTCGTGGACACGAATTCTCCAAATTCCTAGCGGGCTGACGCTTCCCGCGCTCCATGCGGATGCGGGGTCAGCCCCATGAGTGAAACAAGCTCGTCCGCCGCCCGGCGAACGTCGTCATTGATGACGGTATGGTCGAACTCCGGTTCAGCAGCAAGCTCCAGTTTAGCGGTTTCCAGCCGGCGCTGCTGTTCCTCGGGGGTTTCGGTGCCGCGGCCCACCAGCCGGCGGACCATTTCGTCCCATGTGGGGGGCGCGAGGAAAACGAACTGGGCGTCCGGAACGGCGGCCTTGACCTGGCGCGCACCCTGCAGGTCGATCTCCAGCAGCACGGAGCGTCCCTCGGCGATGGCCTGGTTCACGGTGCTTTTCAGGGTGCCGTATGTGTTCTGGCCATGGACCACTGCCCACTCCAGGAGCTCGCCGTCCGCCACGAGCCGCTCGAACTCCTCTTTGGATTTGAAGAAGTAGTGGACACCGTCGATTTCGCCCGGCCGGGGGGCCCGGGTGGTGGCTGATACGGACAACCAAACCTCCGGGTAGTTGTCCCGGATGAAGGTGGACACGGTGCCTTTGCCAACAGCCGTCGGACCTGCGAGGACTGTCAGTCCAGGTTTTTTGCTCACGTATTCCTTTATGCCGGATTTCAGGGAAGGCGGCCGGAGCCAGCCCTAGTTCTCGTCTATAAAATCTACCAGCGCCCGGCGCTGGTGGATGCCGAGGCCGCGGAGCCTGCGGGAAGCCGCAATGCCCAGTTGCTTCATGATGGCGGCGGCCCGGACTTTGCCGATGCCGGGCAAAGCCTCCAGCAACTCCGAGACCTTCATCCGCGCCATGGCTTCGTCTTCCATGGCCGAGTTGATGATCTCGGCCGCGGACCGCTCGCGGTTCTTCAGGCTTTCCTTGGCCGCCGCGCGGGTGGCCCTGGCTGCCGCCGCTTTGTTCAGGGCGTCTGTACGCTCGGACGCGGATAAGGGTCGAAGCACCATGGGTGGCACCCCCGGATCTCGGCGGTTACGTCCAGGGGCGGCCGCCCTTGGACTTGTCCTGAAACTACCCTTTGGTGCTGCTCGAATCAATGGATCAGGGGAAACGGCTCCCCTATTCGCCGCGCAATCCGTCGAGGGTCCGCTGGGCGGCGTCCCGCAGTTCCTGCCGTTTGGGGCCGGCCGAGAGGATCTCCCGGCTGGACGTTCCCAATACCTGGCCATAGGCGTTGCCGAAGGTGGCGCGCAGATGGGCCGGCGTGGCGCCCTGTGCGCCGAGGCCCGGCGCCAGGATGGGTCCACGCATGGCCGCGAGGTCCACGTCAAGGTCCGCCAGGGCGGAGCCTACCGTCGCGCCGACAACCAGTCCCACAGAACCCAGATCGCCGGGGTAACGGCGGTTTTCCCCGCCGGCTGCCTGGGCAATGCGGCGGGCCACCGAATCCGCTCCCCCGACGTGCTGGACCGACGGCCCTTCGGGGTTGGAGGTCAGAGCCAGGACAAACACGCCGCGGCCGGTTTCGGCCGCGAGGTCCAGGGCCGGACGCAATGATTCGAAGCCCAAATAGGGGCTCAGGGTTACCGAGTCGGCGGCCAGCGGGGAACCATCCCGGAGCCAGGCGTCGGCGTAGGCAGCCATGGTGGATCCGATGTCGCCCCGCTTGGCGTCGGCGATGGTCAGCACGGACTCATCCCGGGCAACGGCAAGGACTTCCTCCAGGACGGCAATCCCGGCGGATCCATGGCGCTCGTAGAGCGCCACCTGCGGCTTGACCGCGGCAGCGAGGGAAGCCACCGCTTCCAGGACCGTCAGGGAAAACGCACGGAGGCCGTCGACGTCGTCCTTCAGCCCCCAGGCGGACAGCAGGGACGGGTGCGGATCAATTCCAACGCACAGCGGGCCGCGGGCGGCCATGGCGGCGCCGAGCCGGGAGCCGAAGGACTCCCGGCCGGCGGCGGATACCGGGCTGTTGCCTGCTGCCTGCTCAGGCATGCTGCAGGGCCGCCTTCTGGGACTCGGCGAGGGCTGCCGCGTGCTCCTGCAGGCTGGTGACGGACCACTCGTAGGTACGCATGGCCTCGATCGCCTGGACGGCGGCGTTGAATTCGGCCACCGTGGTGATGCAGGGGATGCCGATGGAGGTGGCGGCGGCGCGAAGTTCGTAGCCGTCGCTGCGGGCTTCGCCGCCGGAAGGGGTGTTGAAGACCATGTCGATCTCGCCGGCGATGACGAGGTCCGCGATGGTGCCTTCGCCTTCGGCGCTGCTGCCTTCAGCGACCTTGCGGACCGGGGTGGCCTGGATGCCGTTGCGGCGCAGGACGTCCGCCGTGCCGCCGGTGGAGACGATCTCGAAGCCGAGGTCCGAGAGCCGCTTGACGCCCATGATCACTGAGCGCTTGTCGCGGTTGGCCACGGAGACGAAGATCTTGCCTTCGGTGGGCAGCGCGTTGTTGGCCGCGGCCTGGCTCTTGGCAAACGCGGTGTCGAAGTGCTTGTCGATGCCCATGACCTCGCCGGTGGAGCGCATCTCGGGGCCAAGCAGGGAGTCCACCACCTTGCCTTCGAGGGTGCGGAAGCGGCTGAACGGCAGGACTGCCTCCTTGACGGACACCGGAGCGTCCAGGGGCAGGGTGGAGCCGTCGCCCACCTCCGGCAGCATCTTGTAGGCGCTGCGGAGCTGGTTGATGGTCACGCCGGTGCCGATCAGGGCCGCGGCCTTGGCCATCTGCACGCCGGTGGCCTTGGAGACGAACGGCACGGTCCGGGATGCGCGCGGGTTGGCTTCGAGGACGTAGAGCACGTCCGAGGCCAGGGCGAACTGGATGTTGATGAGGCCGCGGACGCCCACGCCTTCGGCGATGGCCCGGGTTGCAGTGCGTACCCGCTCCAGGACGTTGGCGCCCAGGGTGATGGGCGGCAGGACGCAGGCGGAGTCGCCGGAGTGGATGCCGGCTTCCTCGATGTGCTCCATGATGCCGCCAAGGTACATGTCGGTGCCGTCGAAGAGGGCGTCGACGTCGATTTCGACGGCGTCCTCCAGGAAGCGGTCGATCAGCACCGGGTGGTCCGGGGTGATTTCCGTGGCGTTGGCGATGTAGCGGGACAGGTTGGGCTCGTCGTAGACAATCTCCATGCCGCGTCCGCCCAGAACGTAGGAGGGGCGGACCAGGACCGGGTAGCCGATCTCGTCCGCGATCTTCTTGGCATCCTCGAAGGAGACGGCGGTGCCGTTCTTCGGCGAGACCAGCCCTGCCTTGTCCAGGACCCGGGAGAACATGCCGCGGTGCTCGGCGAGGTCGATGGCTTCCGGCGACGTGCCCAGGATGGGCACCCCGGCGTCGGCAAGCTGCTGGGCGAGCTTGAGCGGTGTCTGGCCGCCGAGCTGGACGAAGACGCCCATTACGCCGCCGGTGCGCTCTTCGGCCGCGATGACCTCCAGCACATCTTCGAGCGTCAGCGGCTCGAAGTACAGGCGGGTGGAGACGTCGTAGTCAGTGGACACGGTCTCGGGGTTGCAGTTGACCATGACCGTCTCGTAGCCGGCCTTGCGCAGGGCCATGGAGGCGTGGACACAGGAGTAGTCGAACTCGATGCCCTGGCCGATGCGGTTGGGGCCGGAGCCGAGGATCAGGATCGAGGGCTTGGCGTGCAGCGCTACCTCGTCCTCCTCGTCGTAGGCCGAGTAGTGGTACGGGGTGTAGGCAGCGAATTCCGCGGCGCAGGTGTCCACGGTCTTGTAGACGGGGCGGATGCCCAGTGCCTGGCGGACGCCGCGGACCACGGCCTCGGAGTTGTGCGTGAGGGCACCGATCTGTTCGTCCGAGAAACCGTGCCGCTTGGCGCGCTTGAGCATCTCAGCCGTGAGCGCCCCGGCCTGGCGGATTTCGCGGGAGATCTCGTTGAGGAGCTGGAGCTGGTCCAGGAACCACGGGTCAATCTTGGTGGCCTCGAAGAGATCCTCCACCGAGGCACCGCCCAGAAGCGCGCGCTGGACCTGGTGCAGGCGCTCGGTGGTGGGGCGCTTGGCCTTTTCGATCAGCTCGGCGACTTCCCACTCGGGAACGCTGCTGAAGTCCAGCTGCGAGCCCTTCTGCTCGAGGGAGCGCAGGGCCTTCTGCAGTGCTTCGGTGAAGTTGCGGCCCATGGCCATGGCTTCGCCCACGGACTTCATGGTGGTGGTGAGGGTGTTGTCCGCTGCCGGGAACTTCTCGAACGCGAAGCGGGGAACCTTCACCACCACGTAGTCGAGGGTGGGTTCGAAGGACGCGGGGGTCTTCTGGGTGATGTCGTTGGGGATCTCGTCCAGCGTGTAGCCCAGGGAGAGCTTGGTGGCGATCTTGGCGATGGCGAAGCCGGTGGCCTTGGACGCCAGCGCCGAGGAACGGGACACGCGGGGGTTCATCTCGATGACCACCACCCGGCCGGTGGCGGGGTCGATGGCGAACTGGATGTTACAGCCGCCGGTGTCCACGCCCACTTCACGGATCACGGCGATGGAGATGTCGCGCAGCCGCTGGTATTCGCGGTCGGTCAGGGTGAGGGCGGGTGCCACGGTGATGGAGTCGCCGGTGTGGACGCCGACGGGATCGAAGTTCTCGATGGAGCAGACCACCACGACGTTGTCGTTCTTGTCGCGCATCATCTCGAGCTCGTACTCTTTCCAGCCCAGGATGCTCTCTTCGAGCAGCACCTCGGACGTGGGGCTGTACTGCAGGCCCTGGCCCACGATGCGGCGGAGGTCGTCCTCGTTGTAGGCAAGGCCCGAGCCGAGGCCGCCCATGGTGAAGGACGGGCGGACCACCATGGGGTAGCCGAGGTCGTCGGCGGCCTTGAGGGCCTCGTCCATGCTGTGGATGATGTGGCTGCGGGCGGATTCGGCACCGCAGCGTTCCACCACGCCCTTGAACTTTTCGCGGTCCTCGCCGAGTTCAATGGCGGCGATGTTGGCGCCGATGAGCTCCACGTTGTACTTCTCGAGCACACCGTTCTTGTCCAGGGCGATGGCGGTGTTCAGGGCCGTCTGGCCGCCCAGGGTGGGCAGCACGGCGTCCGGGCGCTCCTTGGCGATGATCTTCTCCACCACCTCGGGGGTGATGGGCTCAACGTAGGTGGCGTCGGCGAACTCGGGGTCGGTCATGATGGTGGCCGGGTTGGAGTTGACCAGGATGACCCGCAGGCCTTCCTCCTTGAGGACGCGCAGCGCCTGCGTGCCGGAGTAGTCGAATTCGGCGGCCTGGCCGATGACGATCGGGCCGGAACCAATGACGAGGACGCTCTTGAGATCTGTACGTTTCGGCATTACTTCTTGTCCTCAGTCTTGTTGTCGTTTTTGTGTTCAGCGCCGGCTGAATGTGCGGAGTCCACGGGGTCCTTGGACAGGTTCGCGGTCCTGCCGTCCCGGGTGCCCTCCATCAGGTCGATGAAGCGGTCGAACAGGTAGGCGGCGTCGTGCGGTCCGGCCGCTGCCTCCGGGTGGTACTGCACGGAGAAGGCGGGGATGTCCAGGCAGGCGAGGCCTTCCACGACGTCGTCGTTCAGGCTGACGTGGCTGACCTCGACGCGCCCGTAGCGTGCCTCGGGAGCCTGGGTGGCGCCGTCGAGCGGTGCATCCACGGCGAAGCCGTGGTTCTGCGAGGTGATCTCCACCTTGCCGGTGCGGCGGTCCATGACGGGCTGGTTGATGCCGCGGTGGCCGTAGCGCAGCTTGTAGGTGCCAAAGCCCAGGGCGCGGCCCAGGATCTGGTTGCCGAAGCAGATGCCGAAGTACGGCAGCTTTTCGTCCAGGACGGAGCGGAGGAGCTTGACCTGGGTGTCGGCGGTGGCGGGGTCGCCGGGGCCGTTGGACATAAAGAAACCGTCCGGGTTGACGGCCTTGACGTCCTCGAGGGTGGCGGTGGCGGGGAGCACATGGACGCGGACGCCGCGCTCTGCGAACCGGGCCGGGGTCATGGCCTTGATGCCGAGGTCAATGGCGGCGATGCTGAACCGGGGTTCGCCGTCCCAGCCGTGGTCCTTCGGTTCCACGACGTACGCCTCATCCACGCTGACTTCCTCGGCCAGGCGGGAGCCTTCCATCGGGGCGCTGGCCAGCACGGCGTCGAGCAGCTCCTTGTCCGTGGCCTGCGCGGCTTCGCCGGAGAAGATTCCGGCGCGCATGGTCTTGTGCTCGCGCAGGTGGCGGGTGATGGCGCGCGTGTCCACACCCTGGATGCCCACGATGCCCTGGGCCACGAGTTCTTCGTCCAGGGAGCGCTCGGAGCGCCAGTTGGACGGGCGGCGGGCGGCGTCGCGGACGATGTAGCCGGCCACCCAAATGCGGCGGGACTCGGCGTCGTCATTGTTCACGCCGGTGTTGCCGATGTGCGGTGCGGTCTGCACTACCAGCTGGCGGGCGTAGGAGGGGTCAGTGATGGTTTCCTGGTAGCCGGTCATGCCGGTGGCGAAGACTGCCTCGCCCAGGGCGGTGCCGGTGGCGCCGTAGCTGCTTCCGCGGAAGATGCGGCCGTCTTCGAGGACGAGCGCAGCAGGAGCGGAAACTGGGGCGGATACTGCGGTGTTTGTTGTCACTTGCTTACTTTCCACTATTGGCATCAGCCGCGGGGGCCGAAGAAATCAATTCCTGAAGTGCTGCGAAAAGCACGTTCCTGTCCTCTGCGCGGCGGGTCCGGAAGCCGGTGTCCAGCTCGTGGCTGCCATGCCTCCACGCCAGGACCAGGAGGCCGTCCTTCTCCACGAACTTGCCGGCCATGCCGCTGTCCAGCCGCACCCCGGTGAGGGTTGCCGCGGGAATGTACAGCGCCGGCGCCCCTGCCCGGTCAAAGAGGACGCCGTGCGGGTAGACCTCCAGCGTGGCGTTGGTCCGGATGCCGAGCCCGTGCACGGCGATCCGGTCCAGCCAGTCACCGCCGGTGGTGGATGCGACGTACTGCCCCTCGGCACTGACGATCGGCTCCCCCGGCGCTTCGGGCACCAACGGCAACTGTTCGACGTCGGCCTGGCGCCTTAGGCGGTTCCGCCAGCCCAGGCCGATGAGGACGAAGGCGATAGCAATGAGGGCCAGCGTGATAACCAGCGAAAGCAGCTGGGTGTCCATCAGGCGGCGCCCACGGACGCGGCGTGCGGGTACGGGGTGTTGAGCTTGCCGTCCAGCACGGTGGGGTGGCCCTTGAAGAAGGTGGCCACCACCTTGCCGGGCAGCTCCATGCCCTTGAACGGGGAGTTCCGCCCCATGGTGGCCATCTTTGCGGGCTCCACCGTCCACCGCGCGGCGGGATCCACCAGGATGATGTTGGCGGGCTCCCCCGCTTCCAGCGGCCGGCCCTGGTCCTCGAGCCGGCCGATCTTCGCGGCAGCTGCAGAGGTGACCCGGGCGAAGTCCGCCCAGCTCATCAGGCCCGTTTCGATCATGGTGTGCTGCACTACGGACAGCGCTGTTTCCAGCCCGGTCATGCCCATGGCGGCTTGGGCCCACTCGCATTCCTTGTGCTCGCTGGGATGCGGCGCGTGGTCGGTGCCGACGACGTCGATGGTTCCGTCTGCGAGGCCGGCGCGCAGGGCCTGGACGTCGGCGTCGGTGCGCAGCGGCGGGTTGACCTTGTACACGGGGTCGTAGCTGCGGACCAGGTCATCGGTCAGCAGCAGGTGGTGCGGGGTGACCTCTGCCGTGACGTTGATCCCGCGCTGCTTGGCCCACCGGATGATTTCCACTGAACCCGCGGTGGAGACGTGGCAGACGTGGAGCCGGGAGCCAACGTGCTGGGCCAGCAATACGTCGCGGGCGATGATGCTTTCCTCGGCCACAGCGGGCCAGCCGGTGAGTCCCAGAACGGCGGAGACTTCGCCTTCGTTCATCTGGGCCCCAGCGGTGAGGCGCGGTTCCTGGGCGTGCTGGGCCACCACGCCGTCGAACGCCTTGACGTACTCCAGGGCACGGCGCATCAGCACGGGATCGTGGACGCAGATGCCGTCGTCGGAGAACATCCGGACCCGGGCGCGGGAATCGGCCATGGCTCCCAGTTCGGCGAGCTGCTCGCCGGCCAGGCCCACGGTGACGGCGCCCACGGGGCGGACGTCCACCCAGCCGGCTGCCTGTCCCAGGCTGTAGACCTGTTCCACCACGCCGGCGGTGTCTGCTACCGGAGTGCTGTTGGCCATGGCGTGGACGGCGGTGTATCCGCCGAGGGCAGCGGCCCGGGTTCCGGTTTCCACGGTCTCGGCGTCCTCGCGGCCGGGCTCGCGGAGGTGGGTGTGGACGTCCACCATGCCGGGCAGCGCCACCAGGCCGGCGGCGTCGATGACGGTGGCACCTGTGTCCCTGCCTTCGGCAGACAGGCCGCTGCCCGTTTCGGCGATGACGCCGTCGCGGATCAGCAGGTCTGCCGCCTCGCCGCCCAGGAGCGAGGCGCCGCGGATCAGATAGGTTCCGGTGTTGCCAGCCATCAGTTGCTCTCCTTGGTGGAATGGGTGCCGGCATACGCCAGGGCGGGGGCGGCTGGTTCGCGGGTGTCCCCGGAGAGCAGCAGGTACAGGGCGGCCATCCGCACGGACACGCCGTTGCGGACCTGGGCCAGGACGGTGGAGCGGGGGGAATCGGCGGCGGCCGCGGAGATTTCCAGGCCCCGGTTCATGGGACCGGGGTGCATGATGATGGTGTCCTTCATGCCCAGGGCGTCCAGCGCGTGAAGCCGGTTGTCGTCGAAGCCCCACCGGCGCGAGTACTCCCGGGTGCTGGGGAAGAAGGAGGCGTTCATGCGTTCGCCCTGCACGCGGAGCATCATCACGGCGTCGACGCCCTGCTCGAGGGTTTCGTCCATGTTGTAGCTGACCCTGCAGGGCCATTTTTCGACGCCGATAGGCAGCAGGGTGGGCGGGGCCACGAGGGTGACCTCGGCGCCGAGGGTGCGCAGGAGCCAGACGTTGGAACGGGCCACGCGGGAGTGCAGGACGTCGCCGGCGATCGCAACGCGCATTCCCTTGAGGTCTGCACCTTCCGAGCCGGTGCCGGCCAGGCGGGCCCAGTGCCGGCGCATGGTGAACGCATCGAGCAGCGCCTGGGTGGGGTGTTCGTGGGTGCCGTCGCCGGCGTTGATGACGGCGGCATCGATCCAGTCCGTTGAGGCCAGCCGGTGCGGCGCCCCGGAGGCCCAGTGCCGGATGACGACGGCGTCCGCGCCCATCGCGGACAGCGTCTGGGCTGTGTCCTTGAGGGACTCCCCCTTGGAGACTGAGGAGCCCTTCGCGGCGAAGTTGATGACGTCCGCCGAGAGCCGCTTGGCGGCGGCTTCGAAGGAGATGCGCGTGCGGGTGGAGTCCTCGAAGAAGAGGTTCACCACGGTGCGGCCGCGCAGTGCAGGCAGTTTCTTCACTTCGCGGTCGCCCACGGCAGCCATTTCCTCGGCGGTGTCGAGGATGCGGATGGCGTTGGCCAGGCTCAGGTCTTCGGTGGAGAGAAGATGCTTCACGAGCGGCCCTCGATCACTACTTCATTGACGGGGGTGCCGCCGGGGGCCGTGTCCGTTTCCTCGAGCCGGACGCGGACTTTCTCCGCGGAGGAGGTGGGCAGGTTTTTGCCTACGTGGTCTGCCCGGATGGGGAGCTCGCGGTGGCCGCGGTCAATAAGCACGGCGAGCCGCACGATGCGGGGCCGGCCCAGGTCCACCAGGGCGTCCAGGGCGGCACGGATGGTGCGGCCGGAGTACAGGACGTCGTCAATGAGGACTACTACTTTGTTGTCGATGCCCGTGCGCGGCAGCTTGGTGGGGTACGGCGGGCGGGTGCCCTGGTGCGAGAGGTCGTCACGGAACATGGTGACATCGAGCTGGCCGGTGATGGCTGCGGCGTCCACGGAGGGATCCGCAGCGGCGATCTTTTGGGCGAGCCGGGCGGCCAGCGGGTAACCACGGCGTGGAATGCCGAGCAGGACCAGGTCCTGGGAGCCCTTGTTGGCCTCGAGGATCTCATGGGCGATACGAGTGAGGGCCCGGTCAATGTCCGCCTGGCTGAGGACAACCCTGGCTGGAACCGGTGCGCTGGTGACAGAAGTCAACGCTCGTCTCCCCTTTCCCCGCCTCACAGGACGGAATTAAAAAAGGATCATGTGCGTCTCAAAATTACCACACGGGCATGGCGGCACCCGTGCCGGAAGGAGGCGGTGCTGGTCACACTCCCCGCCGCTCCCGGGCTGCATCCTTGGAGGTGCGGCGGGAGGCACCTAGGCTTTCGGATATGTCGATGCATCCCCGCTTCCCGGCGTCCGGACCGCCCGAAGATCCCGTCAGCGGCGGCACACCGCTCCCCCGCGAAGCAAATCCCACCTGGATGGGCCAGGTCCAGCCCGGAAACTATCAATCGGCACCGGGCCATCAGGGCCGTCCGGTGCAGGGCCTGGTCCCGCCGCAGGAGTCGGTGATGCGGGCGGGCCGGGCCCGGGGCGGGAGCCTCGTTGCCCTGTCCATCGGCGGCAGCGCCCTCGCCTTCCTCAGCCTGTTCCTGGTGGTGCCGTTCCTGTTGTCGAATACGGGTGCGCCGGGGTTCCTGATTGGTTTCCTGGCCTCCCTGATCCCCCTGTCCGCAGTCCTCCTGGCGGTCTATGTCATCGACAAATGGGAACCCGAGCCAAAGCGGCTCCTGTACTTTGCCTTTACGTGGGGCGCGGCAGTATCCATCGCGGTCACCTTGCTGATCCAACCGTTTTTTGTGCTGGGATTCCAGTTTTCCGATGAAGCGGACCTGCAGACCTTTATGGCCACGGTCCAGGCACCCATCGTGGAGGAGTTCGCCAAATCCCTGGGACTGCTGCTCCTGCTGATACTGGCCAGAAGGCATTTTGACGGGCCGGTTGACGGAGTGGTGTTCGCATTCACGATCGCAGGCGGCTTCGCCTTTACCGAGAACATCCTGTACTTCGGCAGGGCCATCGCGGAATCGGCCAACCCTGCCAGCGATTTCGCCCAGGTGTTTTTCCTGCGCGGCGTGATGTCCCCCTTCGCCCATGCGATCTTCACCGGCACCACCGGGCTGGTCATGGGGTTCGCCGCCCGCCGCGGAGGCACCGGCGTCGCGGTGGCAGCCTTTGTCCTGGGGCTCCTGCCGGCCATGTTCCTGCACAACCGGTGGAACAGCATGGGGCAGGGATTCCTGCTCGACTACATCCTGGTGCAGGTTCCCATCTTCTTCCTTGCCGTGGGCGGCATCATCCTCCTGCGGGTGGCGGAGAAACGGCTGACCCGCCAGCGCCTGCTCGAATACTCCGCCGCAGGCTGGTTCACTCCGGCCGAAGTGGAGCTGCTCGCCACTTTCGGAGGCCGCCGGACCGCGTTGAACTGGGCCGGCAGCTACGGCCGGAAGCGGCACATGAAGGAATTCATGAAAGCCGCCACCCAACTGGCCAACACCCGCCAGCGGATCCTCACCGGCCGCGATGTCCAGCTCCACCAGGCCGAGGAGCGGGAGCAGCTGCAGCGCATCCTGGCACTGCGCGCCGCCGTCGCGCGTTAAGCGCGTTGCCCCCGTAAGGGAGTTGCAGAAAGACCGGCATCTGCCAGCTCGAGTGCCTCATCCAGCACTTTGCCGAAGTTCGCGGCGTCATGGGCAAACCTGCCTAGGAAGAGCCCGGACACGCCGTCGAGCGTGGGCAGGAGCCCTGGCTTTGCCGAGCCGCCGTAGATGATCGGCAGGTTCCCCAGCGCTGCGCCTGCCTCCGCGCTGCGGACGTCGAGCAAGGCCCGCAGTACATGGACTACAGCGGAAACGTAGGCTGCACCGGCCGGTTCTGCTGCCCCGATTGCCCAGACAGGCTCGTAGGCAAGGATGAGCCGCGATGCCAGTGCCCAGTCGCCGTCCACCGCGTCGGCGACTTGCCTGAAAACGAACGCAGCAGCAGCTGTTACCCCGTCTTCAGTTCCTGAAGTGCAGGTTTCCTCACCCACGCACAGCAGCGGTGTAACTCCGGCAGCATCCGCTGCCTGGACCTTTCGTGCGATCTGCACACTGTCTTCGCCGAAATACCGGCGGCGTTCGGCGTGCCCAATCTCCACGAGGCTGACCTCGAGCTCCGCGAGGAGCGAGGGTGAAATCTCGCCTGTCCAGGGCCCATCGGCCCATCCACAGTTTTGGGCACCGAGGCGTACCGGTGATCCGGCCAGGATTGAGGCGGCTGCCGGAAGTATCGGGAAGGTGGGAACCACAAACGGGACTACCCGCCCGGCCGCCAGGGCCGGACGGGAGTCCACTTCATTGCGTACCTGCTTCAGCCAAGCCAGCGAATCGCGGTAACCCAGGTACATCTTGGTGCTGACCCCGACGTACACGGTGCCGGTCACGTCCGAATCCCTTCCGGTGCTGGTTTCAGGCATGGCAACCGATCACTTGGTCTTGAGCAGGTCATCTGCCTTGTTGCGGAACCGCTTGGTGGCGTACATCATGATGGCTGCCAGGAAAGGGAGCACGCCCAGGGCCAAGACGCCTGCGGAGCCGGTGGAGTCGGCCGCGATCCCGTTAACCGTGGTGCGCAGGATGGGCGCAACAAAGCCGCCGAGGTTTCCCAGCGAGTTGATCAGGCCGATGCCGGCGGCTGCGGCCGTTCCGGTGAGGAACGCCGTCGGGTAGGACCAGGCGATGGGTCCGATGGCGAGGAAGCTGCACACGGCCAGGGTGATGAAGACGATGCCAAGCGCCGGGAGGTGGTTCGTGCCGGCCCAAGCCGAGCCGAAGATGCACAGGCCAGTGGAGACAAACAGCCCGGTCCCCCACACCCGGCGGCGGACCAGCGTATTGGCGGCCTTACCGATGAGGTAGCAGGCGAAAATGCCGAAGAACCACGGGATGGCTGCCATCAGGCCGACGGCGAGCCCCACCTTTTGGCCGGTCAGCTGGGCTACCTGCTGCGGCAGGTAGAAGGTGACCCCGTAAACGGCGATCTGCAGGCAGAAGTAGATCACGGTGAAGTACCAGACCTTGCCGTTCTTCATGGCCGCAAGGACGCCGCGCGGGCCTGTTTCTTCCTTGACCGAATCCTCCAGTGACATAACGTCCAGGAGCGCCTTCTTTTCACCGGCGTTCAGGAACTTGGCGTCCTGCGGGCTGTTGATCAGGAAGAAGTAGGCCGCGACGCCGGCGACGACTGCCAGCATCCCTTCGACGAAAAACATCACCTGCCAGCCCTGGACGCCGGGCACCTGGTCGCCGATGTTGATCAACCAGCCGGACAGCGGTGCGCCCATCATTTGCGAGAACGGCTGGGCCAGGTAGAAGATGGCGAACATCTTTACCCGGACCTTGTTGGGGAACCAGGCTGCCAGGAACATGATGACGCCCGGGAACAGGCCGGCTTCGGTGACGCCGAGCAGGAAACGCAGGATGATGAAGGACGCCTCGCCCTGCACAAACGCGAAGCAGGCGGACACGATGCCCCAGGTGACGGCAATGCGGGCCAGCCAGACCTTTGCCCCGAACCTGGTCAGAAGCAGGTTGCTGGGGATCTCGAACAGGGCGTAGCCGATAAAGAAGATACCGGCGCCGAGGGCGAAGGCTCCTGCGCTGATGCCCTTGTCCACGCCCAGCGCGGCTTCGGAAAAGCCCACATTGGTACGGTCAAGGAACGCCACGATGTACAGGATGACGAGCATCGGCATCAGCCGGCGGGAGGCCTTGGAGATCGCCGATTTCAGGACCGGCGAGTCCAGGAGCTCCCTGGTGGATGTTGCTGCTAAAGACATCAAAACTCCTCTTTGAGTACTTTGAAGACAGGCTGGGGTTCTAGCGGGAGGCCACGATCATCACGACCCCTGCGACGCAGGCGAGGATGCCCGCGGCCAGGTAGATGGTGCGCGCCCGGGTCCAGGAGCCCAGCCCGGCGGCTTGTGGTCTTGCTGCGGGTGTTGGCCGTACCGCGGCCTTGTTCTTCTGCGCCATTGCCGGCCTTCCTTAATGCATGTAGAGTCCGCCGTCCACATTCAGCGTCTGGCCGGAGATGTATCCGGCATCTTCGCTGATGAGGAAGGCGATGGCTGCTGCGATGTCCCGCGTGGACCCGACCCGGTTGACTACCAGGTCCTTGGTCAGTTCGTCCTTGCGTTCCTGGCTGAGGGTGCCGCCCATGATGTCCGTATCGATCGGGCCCGGGGAAATGGCGTTGACCGTAATGTCGTACTCCCCCAATTCCCTGGCGGTGGAGCGCGTCAGTCCGATGACGCCGGCCTTCGCCACGGAGTACGGCGTCTTGGAGTAGGTGCCGCCCCCGCGCTGGGCTGAAACGGAGGAAATGTTGACGATCCGTCCGATCCGGTTTTTCACCATGGACTCGGCCACCCGGCGGGTGGCGTAGTGGACGCCATTGAGGTTGATATTGAGGACGCGGTCCCATTCCCCCGCGTCCAACTCGAGGTATGGAACGGGGGAACTGACGCCCGCCACGTTGGCAAGGGCCACGATTTGGGGCAGTTCCGCCTCGATGGAGTCGATGGCGGCCCGGACTGATGCTTCGTCTGCCACGTTGGCGCCCGCGCCGTGCGCGCGGATGCCGTACTGGGAAGCGAGTTCCTTGGCCGCGGCTTTGCACAGGGCATCGTCGAGGTCGATGATGCCGACGTTCCAGCCCTGGGCGGCAAGGTAGTTGGCGGTGGCCCGGCCAATGCCGCGTTCCGAGACGGCTCCGGTGATTATGGCGGTGCGTTCAGCGGGAAAACTGCTCATGGTTGCTCCTGGGTAAGGCGGACTGGATCAGCTGATGGGTGCGGGGCCGAGGTCTTCGAGGAGCTTCTGCATGGCCACATACGCTTTGTTGCGGTAAGCGATCAGCTCGGGCGTACGCTCGGCCGGGACATTGAGGAACCCGGCACCGGTCTTGGTGCCCAGCTTTCCGGCGTCCACCAGGTCGCTCAGGATTTTCGGGGTGGCGAAGCGCTCCGGGAAGTCGGTTTGCAGGGACTTGTAGCAGAAGTTGTAGACGTCCAAACCGGCCATGTCCGCTATGGCGAAAGGTCCGAAGAACGGCAGCCGGAAGCCGAAGGTGGTGCGGACAAGGGTGTCCACATCGTCCGCCGTCGCTATGCCCTGCTCCACCAGCTGCGCGGCTTCGTGGAACAGCGCGTACTGCAGGCGGTTGAGCACGAAGCCGGTGACGTCCTTAACCACTGCGGTCTGCTTGCCCGCCGCGTGCACCAGCTCGCGGACAGCCCCCACGGCAGCCGCAGCGGTGCCGGCGTGCGGGATGATTTCCACGCCGGGGATGAAGGGCGACGGGTTGGAGAAGTGCACGCCCAGGAACCGGTCCGGGTTGGTAACCGGCTCTGACAGTTCGGCGATGGAGATGGTGGAGGTGTTGGAGCCGATGATGGCATCCGGCCTGGCGGCGGCGCTGATGCGGGCCAGCGTCTGGTGCTTGATGGCGATCACTTCGGGGACTGCTTCCTCAATAAAGTCCGCATCCGCCACGGCTTCTTCGATGTCCTTGGCTGCCCACAGGTTCTGCTTCAGGATTTCGGTGGAACCCTCCGGGAACAGGCCGTCGGCCACGAACTGGTCCGACTCGGTGAGGAGGCGTTCGTAGTTGTTTTGTGCCACCTCCGCGGACACGTCCGCGAGTGCCACCCGGGCACCGCCAAGCGCCAGGACCTGGGCGATCCCTCCACCCATGTAGCCGGAGCCGACGACGGCGATCTTCCGGGGGCTGTTCGCGTCCGTCGCGGTTGAGGTGCTTGCTGTTTCGGTCATGATCAGAATGCCTTCGTGTAATCGGGTTCGTAGGAGCAGATTGCGTCCACTTTGGTGGCGGAGGCCGAGGTCTCGTCGAAGCGGTAGTCGAGCCATTCGCCCACCAGTTTCTTGGCCAGTTCCAGGCCGATGACCCGTTGGCCCATGGTGAGGACCTGGGCGTTGTTGCTCAGGACGGAACGCTCCACGGAATAGCCGTCATGGGCGGTGACGGCGCGGATGCCCGGTACCTTGTTGGCTGCGATGGCGACGCCGAGGCCGGTGCCGCAGATCAACAGGGCACGGTCCGCTTCGCCGCCGGCCACTTTGCGGGCGGCGTCGACGGCGACGTGCGGGTACGCCGTGGCGTCGTTCGCACCGACACCTACATCCTGTACAGATGCCACGCGGCTGTCCGCTTCGAGCAGCGCCTTCAGCGCCTCCTTGTATTCGACGCCGGCTTCATCATTTCCGATGACGATGCGCCAGCCTGTTGCGACACGTTCGTGTGCGCTCATGCTTGTGCCCCTTTTCCGGCCGTTGAGCCGGCCAGCAGTGAATAGTCAGACAGTTCAGAATTGAAGTAATCGGAGACGCGGGCCGCGATCAGTCCGAAGGAAACTGCGCCCGGGTCCGGATGTCCGAGGCTTTTCTCGGCCAGTGGACGCGCCCGCCCCTTGAGCGGCCGCAGGGATGCTGTGTCCTCCGCGGCCTTCCGGGCGGCGCCTGCCGCGGCGGCCAAGGCCGCAGCTGCCGTAGCACCGCTGCTGGAGGAGGCCAGGAAGGCGTCCCGGAAGGGAAGCAGGGCGTCCACCATGGTCTTATCGCCCGGTTCTGCCTTGCCAAGGCTGGTGATGGCGTCTACGAACGCGGTCACCGCGGAGGGTGCATCCCCGTCGCGGTAGGACTCCTTGTTGCCGAGACTCATTCCGGCAGCCAGCACAGCGGAGCCCCAGAGCGCCCCGGACGTTCCTCCGGCGCGTTCACTCCATGCCTCCCCTGCCGCCATCAGCACCCGCTGTACGGAAGCTCCCGCCGCCGCTGCGTCCAGGGCGGCTGCCGCTGCGGCATCCACGCCCCGGCGCATGCCGATGCCGTGGTCGCCGTCGCCCGCAACCGCATCCAGCCTCCCCAGTTCCGTTTCGTGTTCGACGACGACGTCCCGCACCTGGGCGAGCACGACGGCTGCCAGCCGTCCCAAGGACGCTGCTGCCGCCGTCGTGAGCTCCTCGTCGCCGGCCACGGCATCCTCCTGCCCGGCCAGTTCCCGGCGGGCACGTGGTGCCAGGTTTCCCTTGCGGAAAGCGGGGGTGTCCGCCGGAGCTGCCCAGTAGCGCTCGAGTTCCTCGTCCAGCCACAGCAGGGTCAGGGAGAGTCCGGACATGTCCAGGCTGGTGACCAGTTCGCCGCACTCGGGTTCCACAACAGTGAGGCCGGCGGCGGTGAGGAGCTTCTCGACTTTGCCGAAAAGCAGGAACAGTTCGTCGTACTTGACGGTCCCCAGGCCATTGACGATGGCCACCACACGGTGCCCGGCATCATCTGGCTTGTCCTCAAGGAGCCTGGCAACCAGGAGCTCCGCAAGTTCAGAGGCCGTGGGCAACGGATGCTCGGAGATGCCCGGCTCGCCGTGGATTCCCAGTCCCAGCGACATCTGGCCGGCCGGCACGTGGAACAGCGGCTCCCCGGCTCCCGGCAGCGTGCACCCGTCAAAGGCCACGCCCAGGGAACGGGTGCGGTAGTTCGTACGGCGGGCCAGCTGCTCGACCGCGTCCAGGTCCAGGCCCGCTTCGGCGGCGGCACCGGCAATCTTGAAAACAGTCAGATCGCCCGCGATGCCGCGGCGTTTCCCGATCTGGTCGATGGGGGCGCTGGCGATGTCATCAGTGACCAGGACGGTCCTTGTGTCGATGCCTTCCGCCTTGAGCCGCAGCTCAGCCTGGCCGAAGTGGAGAACGTCGCCGGCGTAGTTGCCGTAGCTCAACAGCACACCCCCGCCGGCGTTGGCCGCTTTGGCCACCCGGTACACCTGGCCGGCCGAAGGGGATGCAAACATGTTGCCGCAGGCGGAGCCGGCTGCCAGGCCCGGTCCCACCAGGCCGGCGAAGGCCGGGTAGTGGCCGGAGCCGCCGCCCACCACCAGGGCCACCTGGCCGGCGGGCACCTCCGTGGAGCGGACAACGCCGCCGTCGACCCGGGCAACGTACCCCCGGTTGGCTGCCACAAAGCCGTCCAATGCCTCATCTGCAAAGTTGGCGGGGTTGTCAAAAATCTGCGTCATGGTTCCTCATTGAATCCTTGGTGACAATTTCTTATCCGGTTCGAAGGCCGGCAGCGATCACACGCTGGTGAGTTCAGCCGCGCTGGGCTGTTGCCGCCCCTGGGCCACCTGGCTGCTGCCGAGTGTGTACCCGTCGGTCTTGGGGAGGACGTGGCGGCGGAGGTAGTCCTGGTTGCTGGCCGTCACGCTCAGCCCGTCGCCGCCGTAGTGCTCGGTACAGAGGATGCCCTGGAAACCCACGGAGAGTGCCACTTTGAAAGCCTCGCGGTAGTTGATCAGGCCGCTTTCCATTGGCGCCGGCATGGTGACGTACATGTCGCGGGCACGGTCCTCGTCGCGGATGTAGTTCTTCATGTGCCAGTAGTTGGAGTAGGGCAGGGTTTTAGCCACCATGTCCCGCCAGTCCTCGATGGGCCGGTGGAGCCGGATCAGGTTCCCGAGATCGGGGTTGAGGCCAACATTGGCCAGGCCGATGTCCTGGACCAGCCGGACGGAGGAATCGGCAGTGCCAAGGTAGGTGTCCTCGTACATCTCGAGCGAGAGCAGCACACCAACTTCGGCTGCGTGCCGGCCAAGTTCACGAAGCCGGGTCACCGCGTTGTTCCACGCTTCCGCGTCACCCGCGGGGTCTTTGTAGCCCTCCACCGTCCAGAACCACAGCTGCTTCTGCTGCTCGGGGGTAATGGCCTGGTGCAGCCCGAATGAGACAACCTCACAGCCGAGTTCGGCAGCGGCGTCTATGGTGCGGTGGCTGTAGGCGAGGTTCGCTTCCCAGCTGCCTTCCTCGATGACGCTGCGGCGGATGGCGGAGATAACCGGGATGCCGATGCCCACCTCTTCTGCTGTCTGCTTGAACTCAGCAAGCCGCTTCGTGCCCAGGTCGCCGGGGCGTACCCAGCTGTCGGTAAGGTCCGCGTTCGCGAAGCCGGCCTCTTTCACTTCCGTCAGAACGTCGGCCCACACCGAAGCTTCCGCATCGTTGATGTGCACTCCTGCGGCATCGGTCGCGGGAAACTGCAGCAACGCTGCTGTGATGGGCCAGTTCTCTGCCGTGTAAACCACGCGGGTCTCACTTTCCTAGATCGTGTTTCCTATAGGATTTACTATCGCAAGGAATGTTGTCAAGATCACTTTCAGGAAAACCGGCGGGCTAGAGGCGCCAGGGGTTATGCGATCCCGTCGAGCCGGGACTAGCTTTCGGGTGCTGCAGCGATGGCCCTTGACCGGACCTGCTGGATGTGGGCAGCCATGGCCGCTTCGGCTTTACCAGGATCGCCGGTCGAAAAAGCGTCCAGGACAGCCTGGTGCTCGGCTATGGCGGATTCCGCGTCGGTAATGCCCACTCCCCCAAAAAGGCGGAAACGCTGGATCTGACCGCCGAGGGCCGAGTAGGCGGCCTCCATGAACTGGTTTCCGGTCTGCCGCGCGATCAACTGGTGAAACCGCTCGTCCGCCTCAAGGTACTCCTTGAACTCGGCGAAGGCCGGTCCGCGGGGAGCAGACTTCAGGTCCTCCACCGCCTGCTTCAACTCGGTCAGGCCCCCCTGGTCCATGCGTTCACACGCGAGCCGCGCGTTGACCGGTTCGATCGCCAGCCGGGCTTCCATCAACTCGGCAAAATCCTCTTGGGTGAAGACGGGCGCCACCCTATAGCCCTTCAGTGCCACGCGGCGTACCATTCCGGTGTGCTCCAGCCGCGCCAGCGCTTCCCGGACGGGAGTGGGGGAAACGTCAAGATCCCGGGCGGTTCCGTCAATGCTCACCACAGATCCCGGAGCCAGCCGGCCGTCCATGAGGGACGTCAGGAGTTCGGTGTAGACGTGGTCGGCAAGCACCTGGCGGCTGACTGCGCGTCCGGAACGGCGGGCGGGCGGCACTGCATCGGTGCTGTCCAGGGCATTCTGCATGTGTAAATCCTATAGGGCTGCCTCGGCCCGCACTGGTGACGTGACCTAAGGGGATGCAAAAGAGCCCCGGCCAGGCTGACCTGGTCGGGGCTCTTTAAATGCTGCGCTTATGCCAGCAGAGAAGGCTTCAGCTGCTGCAGGCGGCCGAGGAGGCCGTTGATGAACTGCGGCGACTCGTCGGTGGAGAGAGTCTTGGCCAGCGCCACGGCTTCACTCACCGCCACGCCGTCAGGGACGTCGTCGTTGTACAGGAGCTCCCAGGTGCCGATGCGGAGGATGATGCGGTCAACCGACGGCATGCGCTCAAGGCTCCAGCCCTGCGAGTAGGTTTCGAGGAATTCGTCGATGGCGACTTGCTGCGAGAGCACGCCTTCAACGATTTCAAGGGTGTAGGGGTTGATGATCTGGTCAGTCTTCTCCCGGCGTGCCCGGAGCACGTCGAAAGCCGAAACCGAGCGTTGCTCGGCTTCGAAAAGTACATCCAGGGCCCTGTTACGGGCTTTACCGCGGGCGCTCACTACTCGGTGACCCGGCCAAGGTAGCTGCCGTCGCGGGTGTCCACCTTCACCTTGGTGTTGTTCTCGATGAACAGCGGGACCTGGATCTCGTAGCCGGTTTCCAGGGTGGCGGGCTTGGTGCCGGCGGAGGAGCGGTCGCCCTGCAGGCCCGGCTCCGTGTAGGTGATCTCGAGGACGACGCTCGGCGGCAGTTCGATGTAAAGCGGGGTGCCCTCGTGGATGGCGATGTTGACCATCTGGTTCTCGAGCATGAAGTTGGTGGCGTCGCCAACGGTGGCTCCGGAGACCGTGATCTGGTCGTAGTCGGAGGTGTCCATGAACACGAAGTCAGCGCCATCCTGGTACAGGTACTGGTAGTCGCGGCGGTCCACGGTGGCGGTTTCGATCTTGAGTCCGGCGTTGAACGTCTTGTCCACAACCTTGCCGGACATCACGTTGCGCATCTTGGTCCGCACAAAGGCGCCGCCCTTGCCCGGCTTGACGTGCTGGAATTCGATAATGTTCCAGAGCTGGCCCTCAAGCTTCAGGACCGTTCCGTTCTTGATGTCGTTAGTGGTTGCCACTGGTATCCTCTGGTTTCTCTGTCTGGTCGCGTTGTCAGGCGCTGTATGCCGGGCAGGCAGGCCAGGCGGCGTGCCAGCTCGTATTTGTCAAAAATCGGAGTTCGAAAAAATTCAAATACCATTCTACCGGTAAATCGGGGGTGCCCCCGGTACGGCCTCCCGTGACGGTGCGCTGTCCGGCGTCAGCAGGCCAGGTCCAGCACGTCCCGGGCGCGCTGGAGAGCCACCGTGGAGGAGTAGATCAAGGCTGCATCCGCCGACTCGGCCACCCGCAGATCCAGCGCGCGGGCAAAGGATTCAACGGCAGCGGAGGTCTGGCCTGCCGTGTACTGTGTTTTGCCCAGGAACTGCAGGACCAGCGCCTCACGGGGCGTCCCCTGTACTTCCGCAAGCAGTTGGCGGAACAGTTCCACCGCCCTGTCCAGGCGGTTGGACACCCGGAGCACTTCGGCCTCGAAGGCCCGGAGCCGGAAAGATTCGGGATCCTTGAAGCGGGCTTCTGCCAGCAGTTCGGCAGCCTCGGCAGCATGCCCTTCCACCAGCAGGACAAAAATGTGGTCGGCCGGGTCGGTGGAGACCGCGAGGGCTTCCCGGCAGGCGTCTTCATTGACAATTTCCGGGAGCAGTGATTCCGGGTTGATGCGGATACCCGGGAATCCGGCCTCCGGCCAGTCCGTTGTGCCTTCCCTGTCGCCGTGCATCAGGAAGCAATTTCCTGGTAGGCGGCGAAGAGCAGCGACGTGTCCGGCACATCGAGGATCCCGGGCTTGGCCACGCCGTCGAGGACCACGAACCGCAGCAGGTCGCCGCGGGACTTCTTGTCCCGCCGCATTCCGTCGAGCAGGCTCTGCCAGCGGTCCTTCCGGTAGGTGACCGGAAGCCCCAGTCCGTCCAGGATGCTGCGGTGCCTGTCGGCGTCGGTATCGCTGAGCCGGCCCACGCTGCGGGCGAGCTCGGCGGCGAACATCATGCCTACGGAGACGGCGGCCCCGTGGCGCCAGGAGTACCGCTCCACCAGTTCGATCGCGTGGCCCAGGGTGTGGCCGTAGTTCAGGATCTCGCGCAGGCCGGACTCCTTGAGGTCCTCGGAAACCACCTTCGCTTTTACGGCGATGGCCCGCTCAATGAGCTCGCGGAGGGCGGCTGATTGCGGATCAACCACAGCGTCCGGGTCCTTTTCAACGAGGTCAAGGATGGCGGGATCTGCGATAAACCCGCACTTGATGACTTCCGCCATGCCGGAGATGATCTCGTTTTTGGGCAGCGTGTTCAGCGTGTCAAGATCGGCCAGGACGGCGGCCGGCGGGTGGAAGGCACCCACCAGGTTCTTGCCTTCGGCGGTGTTGATGCCGGTTTTTCCGCCCACGGAGGCGTCCACCATGCCCAGCAGGCTGGTGGGCATGTGGATGACCTTGACGCCGCGCAGCCAGGTGGCAGCCACGAAGCCGGCAAGGTCCGTGACGGCCCCTCCCCCGACGGCGACAATCGCGTCGGAGCGTGTGAAGTCGTTTTGCCCGAGGACCTGCCAGCAGAAGGCGGCCACCTGGATGTGCTTGCCTTCTTCGGCGTCGGGAATTTCAGCCGTCAGCGAGGTGAAACCAGCCGCGGCCAGCTCGTCCCGGACTGTATCGCCGGTGAGCCGGAGGGCGCGCGGATGGATGACCAGGACCCGCCGGACCCGCTCACCGAGCAGGCCGGGAAGGTCTCCGAGCAGCCCCCGCCCCACCACTACGTCGTAGTTGTTGGCGGCGGACTCGCCGGTGACCTTGATGATTGTTGATTCGGCGCTCACTTTTCAACTTCCTGTTTGGCAGCTGCGTAGTCCCGCAGTGCTGCTTCCAGTCGGCGTCCCAGCTCGGAAACCGAGCCGTGGCGCACGTCCAGGGTGATATCTGCCAGCCGCTCGTAAACCGGCTTGCGGGTGGCGAACATGGCTGTCCAGCGGCCCATCGCATCCCCTGCGAGCAGGGGCCGTCCGGAGTTCCGGGCGATGCGGCCGGCAACGGTATCGGCATCGCACTCGAGGTACACCACGGTGCAGCGGCCAATGAGCTGCTGCGTTCCCGAGTCAAGTACCGCGCCGCCGCCAAGGGAGACGACGGTGGTGGTGCCTTCTGCCGCTTCGACGACGTCGGCCACCGTCCGTGCCTCAATTTCGCGGAAGGCGTGCTCGCCACGCCCTGCGAAGATATCCGCGATGGACCCGTGGGCGGCCACGATGACGGCGTCGGTATCCACGAACGGGACACCAAGCTGCTGGGCGAGCTGGTGGCCGATGGCGGATTTGCCGACTGCCATGGGCCCGATGAGGACCACGGGACGGCCGACGGCCAGGGGTTTGTTGCGGTGGGGCACTTACCGGCCGATCGAGTCCAGGGACGCCGGAATGTTGTCCAGGTAACCCTTGATGTTGCGTGCGGTTTCCGCCACGGAGTCGCCGCCGAACTTTTCGCTGACAGCTTCGGCCAGGACCAGCGCCACCATGGCTTCGGCAACAACGCCGGCGGCCGGCACGGCACAGACGTCGGAGCGCTGGTGGTGGGCCTTGGCCGGTTCGCCGGTGCTGACGTCGATGGTCTTCAGGGCGCGGGGGACGGTGGCGATGGGCTTCATGGCCGCGCGGACGCGGAGCACGTCGCCGATGCTCATGCCGCCCTCAATGCCGCCGGCACGGTTGCTGGTCCGGGTGATCCGGCCGTCAGTGTCCTTGACGATTTCGTCGTGGGCGGCGGAGCCGCGGCGGGCAGCGGTGAGGAATCCATCGCCTACTTCCACGCCCTTGATTGCCTGGATGCCCATCAGGGCAGCAGCAAGCCTGCCATCGAGCCTGCGGTCCCAGTGGACATAGCTTCCCAGTCCCGGCGGGAGACCGTAGGCAAGGACTTCAACAACGCCGCCCAAGGTTTCGCCCTCCTTGTGGGCGGCGTCCACCTCGGCCACCATCGCGTCCGACGTTTCGCGGTCGAAGCAGCGCAGCGGGTCTGCGTCCAGGGCCAGCACGTCGGCAGGCAGGGGCAACGGCCGCCCCTCCGGGACCGTGACACTGGCGATGGACACGGTGTGGCTGACGAGTTCAATCCCCAGGTGCTTCAGGAACTGTGCTGCGACCGTACCAAGTGCTACGCGGGTGGCGGTTTCACGGGCACTGGCGCGTTCCAGGACGGGGCGGGCCTCATCGAAGCCGTACTTCTGCATTCCGGTGAAGTCAGCGTGGCCGGGGCGGGGACGCGTCAGGGGGGCGTTGCGGGCCTGGTCGGCAAGAAGTTCCGGGTCAACCGGGTCCGAAGCCATGATCTGTTCCCATTTGGGCCACTCCGTGTTGCCCACCTGGATAGCCACGGGACCGCCCTGGGTGACGCCGTGCCGGACACCGCCGAGGATGGTCACCACGTCCTGTTCAAACTTCATACGTGCGCCGCGCCCGTAACCCAGGCGGCGGCGGGCCAGTGAATCGGCGATGTGCCCGCTGGTGATTTCAACACCGGCGGGGACGCCTTCAATAATTCCCATCAGAGCCGGACCATGGGATTCACCGGCAGTCAACCAACGCAACATATTTTCCATCCTGCCACGTATGGCGGTCACAACGCCCGTCGGGGAAGGCCGACTGCGTCACACATCACATCTATGACGGATGCATTAACTTCGTCTTCAAGCCGGCTGAACAGGCGTACCTGCTCCACGGCCTGGTAGAGCAACATTTCAAGGCCGGGCACCACAGCGCCACCGCCCGTCTTCCATACGGACGCGATCAGGCTGGGCCAGGGATCGTAGGCAACATCGAGCAAAACACCGGGTGTGGGGCTTTTCAGGGCGGCGATTTCGGCCGCCAGTCCGTCCGCCGCCCGCGGCGGCAGGGTGGATATTACGACGTCGGCAGCGGCCGTGGGTGCCGCAGCCTCGGCCAGTGGCTGGACGTCCAAAGCCAGGCCAAGGCTGTCCGCCGCGCTTCGGACGTCGGCTGTGCGCGCAGGGTCCCGAACGAAGATCCGGGCAGAACCGGCGCCGAGTTCTTTCAATGCCGCCACGGCAGCTGCCGCTGTTCCTCCCCCGCCCAGGACAACCGGCGCGGACGGCGTGCGGGCGCCAGCGTGGCGGACCGCGTTGACGATTCCTGCCACATCCGTGTTCGAACCGATGGTGCGCAAGCCGCCGCCGTACTGCTCGAAGGACACAGTGTTCACCACGCCCAGGGTCCGGGCCACGCCGCGGACCTCATCCACTTCGCCCACCATGGCCGCCTTCAAGGGCATGGTGACGGACAGCCCGCGCCAGCCCGGCTGGTCACGGACCTGGCGCATCAACGAGGGCAACAGCTCCTCTGTGACGTCAATGGCCGTATAGCTGATGCCGATGCCCAGCCTGCCGTACGCCGCATGGTGCAGCGCCGGTGATTTGGAGTGGCTGATCGGGTGGCCCAGGACGGCTGCCCGGAGGCTCATGTGCAGCGGCCGGCGTTTGCCGTGCACCACGCGTTGTACTGCTCAACGTAGCCGTTGTGCTCCGCCAGGGTGCGGGAGAACTTGGTCTCCTTGGTGTCAAGGTTGATCGTCACCCAGTACAGGAAATCGTTGGTCTTCGGTTTGGCGGCAGCGTCGATGGCCGTCTTGCCCGGAGAACCGATCGGCCCGGGAGGCAGGCCCGGATTGGCGTAGGTGTTGTACGGGTTCGACTTGTCCTGCCGCTGCTCGTCGGTGAAGTTGAAGCTCCTGGTGCCCAGCCCGTAGGTCACGGCTGAATCCACCTGCAGGAACCCGCCGGTCTGGTCATTGGGCTTGAGCCGGTTATAGATGGCGCCGGCCACGTCACCGTAGTCCGCCTGGCCACCCTCGGCCTGGACGATGCTGGCGACGATCACAGCTTCGTACTGTTTCGCCGGATCGGTAATGCCCTGCGAGACAAGCTCGTCCACGGTGGTCTTCACCAGGGACTGGAGGATGTCCTTCGCGGAGGTGCCGAGCGGGTAGCGGTGCTCCCCCGGTGCCAGGAAGCCCTCCAGGTTCTTCGCACTGGCGGGCAGTCCGAACTGGGCCGGCTGGTCGCTGAGGGCCTTCAGGTCCTGGATGGACACTCCGGACCCTTCCGAAATGGCCTGCAGGGACTCGCCGATGCGAAGCCCGGCACTGAGCGCAAAGTAGATAACCTTGGTTTTGTCCTGGCCGAGCAGCACATTCACGGCGTCGCTGTTCTTCATCTCCGTCTTGAACGTGTAATCGCCCGGCGCCAGGGTCCCTCCTGAGGCTGTGAATGCGGCCAGGAAGGTGTCAGCGTTCGCCACCACCCGCTGGCTCTCCAGGGCGCTGGCCACGGAACGCGTGCCTTCGCCGTTCTGGACAGTCACCACAACCTCGCCCGATCCCGGGCCGGGGAAATCGCTGGGCTTGTCGTTGCCCAGCAGCGGCTTGAGGAACTGTGCGCCGACGGCGACCGCGGTGACAAAAACAGCAAGGGTGAGGAACAGTGCCAGCAACCTGCGGCGGCGGCGGACTTTTTTGGATGGCTTGGCCACTACGGCTGCTGCGGCAGGGCCGGGCAGGAAGTCGTGGCGCCCGTCATCATGGTGCCCGTCATCGTACTGCGCATCGTCGTAGTGTCCCTGCTCGTAGTGCCCATCATCATGAAGGGGCCCGTCATGGTGCAGGGCGTCCTGGTAGCCGTGGCCCTCCGCATAGTGCACGTCGCCGTCGTAATGCCCGTCGGCTGCATGCTGGTGGCCGGCAAGGGCCGGCTCGTAGGAAGCGTGGACATCGTCCTGGTGAACGACGTTGTGGATCTCGGTCGCCGGCGCGTCCGGCTCGTGGGTGGCCGCGTGATGGACGCCGGGCTGCGCAGCGGGGTGCGCCTCGGGGGCGGCCTCGGGCTGCGGCTCTTCCTGTTGCAGATCCTGGATGGACGGGGGTGCGGCCGGAGCGGCCGGAACGGGCTGCTCTTCAGGAACCGGATGGTTGGGAACCGAAGCAGCGGAAGACGCCGCCACGGCAGGTGGATCGGCAGGCACTGGCGGCACCTCATGTCCTGTTTCGTAGGCCTGCTCCGGCACTGTGCCCTGGAGCGCTGTGGTGGTCTTCTCGCGCGCCCGGAGCTCCTTGCGGGTCAGCGGCCTCGCTGCCCCGGCGTCCCAGGGACCGGTTGCGTCGTCAATGTTGGCAGGGCTCACTGTTGCCTTCCATTATCTGAAGATCGGTCTGTGGCCTCCGGGGCGGCGCGGACAGACTCATCCGCGCCGTTTGTCCCCGGATCCACGAAAAGGGAGGGCGCTGCGACGCGTCGGCCCACATCCGCTCCCCTGGCTTTCTGCATGTCGAGGGCGTGCTGAAGGATGCCTGCCGCCGCGACCTGATCAACTACTTTACGGTGGTCCCTGCTGCTCATGCCAGCTTCATGCAGGTTCCGGTGCGCAGTCACGCTGCTCAGCCGCTCATCCACCAGGTTTACCGGGACGGCCAGATCCCGCGCTGCCAGCTCTGCTGCCAGCAGCCCGGCGTACTCCGTGGCCATTTTCGCAGAGGCGTGCTCTTCACCCTTCATGGTGCGGGGCAGGCCCACAATGACCTGTACCGCGCCGAGTTCCTGCACCAGGTTGGCGATGACCCGGATATCGGAGTTTTTCTTCGGATTCCGGTCCAGGGTCTTGTACGGCGTGGCCAGGATCGAGTCCCGGTCGCAGATGGCCACACCGACCCGGACGGTGCCGACGTCGATCCCCAGTTTGACGCCCTGGGGGCTGCCGCCGGCAGCTGTTGGATTGGTCATGGGTGCTTTATCGCCGTGCGATGGCGTCCACAACGGCTGCCAGGGCTGGAGCTACCTTGGCTGCGTCCGTTCCGCCGCCCTGGGCAACATCGTCCTTGCCGCCGCCGCCACCGCCGAGGATGCCTGCGGCAACGCGGACCAGAGCGCCTGCCTTGACCCCGGCGTCCCGCGCTGCCTCGTTGGTGGCCACCAGGATCATGGGCCGGTCATTGGCAACACCGGCCACGGCCACGGTTGCCGCAGCCGAGCCCAGGCGGTTTCGAAGGTCGAGTGCGAGTCCGCGGAGGTCGTCCGCCCCGCTGACCTGGCCGGCGTCGTGCGCAATGACACTGACGCCCGAGGCGTCCTTGGCGCTGTTCACCAGCTGGGCGGCCGAAGCAGCCAGCTGTTCCTTGCGGAGGCGGTCCAGCTCCTTCTCGGTGGCCTTGAGCTTAGCGAGGGTGGCGGCGATCCTGTCGGCCAGCTGGCCGGACGGGACCTTGAGCATGTCCGTCAGTTCCGTCACGAGGGCACGTTCGGCGGCAAGGTGGCGGAAAGCGTCCATGCCAACGAAGGCCTCCACGCGGCGGTTTCCTGACCCCACGGACTGTTCGCCGAGCAGCGAAAGGCTGCCGATCAGTGAGGTGTTGGACACATGCGTTCCGCCACAAAGCTCGCGGGACCACGCGCCGTCGATTTCAACAACACGCACTTCGCTGCCGTAGTTCTCGCCGAAGAGGGCCATGGCGCCCAGGGCCTTGGCTTCGGCCAGTCCCATCACCTTGGTTTCCACCGAGTAGTTGTTGCGGATGGCAAGGTTGGAAACTTCTTCGATTTCGGAGCGGGTGGCGGTGCTCAGCCCTTCGCCCCAGGCAAAGTCGAAGCGCAGGTAGCCCGCCTTGTTGAAGGACCCGCGCTGGGTGGCTTCCGGCCCGAGGATCTGGTGCAGGGCGGCGTGCACGATGTGCGTACCCGTGTGCGCCTGTTCCGCGGCGTGCCGGCGTTCCCGGTCGACGGCGGCCCGGACCAGTGAGTCGGCGCCGATCTCGCCTTCGCGGACAATCGCCTTGTGCACACTCAGGCCCTTCAGCGGGCGCTGGACATCGAGGACTTCGACCACGAAGCCGTCGCCGGTGATGAGGCCGGTATCGGCGGCCTGGCCGCCGGCTTCGGCATAGAACGGGGTTTCGGCGAGGACCAGCTCGATTTCGTCGCCGGTGGAGGCCTGCTGTACCGGCCGCCCTCCGGTGAGGATGCCGCGGACGCGTGATTCGCCGTCGAGCTCCGTGTATCCGGTGAAAACGGTCTCGCCCTGGCCGAGGAGTTCCTGGAACACGGTGAGGTCGGCGTGGCCGCCCTTTTTGCCCTTGGCGTCGGCCTGGGCACGCTGGCGCTGCTCCTGCATGAGGCTGCGGAAGGCTGCCTCGTCCACCTTGAGCCCCGCTTCCTCGGCCATTTCCAGCGTGAGGTCGATCGGGAACCCGTAGGTGTCGTGCAGGGCGAAAGCGTCGGCGCCCGAGAGCGGCTTATCGGCAGCTTTGGATTCCCTGACGGCGTCCTCAAGGCGGGCAGTGCCGGAGGCGATGGTGCGCAGGAAGGCCTTCTCTTCGGCGTAGGCAATGCGGCTGATCCGGGCGAAGTCTGTGTCCACCACCGGGTAGACGCCCTTCATGGCGTCCCGGGAGGCGGGCAGCAGATCGGGCAGGCAGGCCTGTTCGACGCCGAGGAGCCGCATGGAGCGCACGGCACGGCGGATGAGGCGGCGCAAAACGTAGCCGCGGCCTTCGTTGGAGGGGGTGACGCCGTCGGAAATGAGCATCAGGGCCGAGCGGATGTGGTCGGCCACCACACGCATGCGGACGTCGTCCGTGTGGTGGGGATCGTCCGGGGTCTCGGCGGAGGTGTATTCCCTGCCGGAAAGTTCAGCGGCTTTGTCAATGACGGGACGGACCTGGTCGGTCTCGTACATGTTCTCGACGCCCTGCAGGATCATGGCCAGGCGCTCCATGCCCAGGCCGGTGTCGATGTTGCGCTTGGGCAGCTCGCCCACCACATCGAAGTCTTCCTTGGTACGGACGTTTTCGATCTGGTACTGCATAAACACGAGGTTCCAGATCTCGATGTAGCGGGTCTCGTCCGCCAGCGGACCGCCCTCCACACCGTACGCCGGGCCGCGGTCATAGTAGATCTCGGAGCAGGGACCGGCGGGACCGGGCTGGCCGGTGTGCCAGTAGTTGTCAGACTTGCCCATCTTCTGGATGCGCTCGGCCGGGACGCCGGTGTTCTTCAGCCAGAGGTCCTTGGCTTCGTCGTCCTCTTCGTAGACGGTCACCCACAGCAGTTCGGGCGCAAGGCCGTAGCCGCCGTCGGCAACGCTCGTGGTGAGCAGTTCCCAGGCGAACTTGATGGCGTCTTCCTTGAAGTAGTCGCCGAAGGAGAAGTTGCCGCACATCTGGAAGAAGGTGCCGTGCCGCGCGGTCTTGCCCACTTCCTCGATGTCGCCGGTGCGGATGCATTTCTGCACGCTGGTGGCGCGGGAGTAGGGCGGCACCTCGCGGGCCGTGAGGTAGGGAATGAACGGAACCATGCCGGCAACCGTGAACAGCAGCGAGGGGTCGCTGGAGACCAGCGATGCGGAGGGAACCGCCGTGTGGCCCTTGCTGACAAAAAAGTCCACCCAGCGCTTTGTGATCTCCTGCGACTTCATGAGCTGTTTACTTACCCTTCTTGGTCCGCGCGGCTGCGCGGAAATTCGTTCACGTGGCAGTTCCGTTGGCACGGTTGCTGCCGGTTGGTTCTAAAGTGCTGCGGCCGGGCCGCTGCCTGGGGTGGATGCCGGGGTCAGCGGCGGACCAGTTCGTCCGAGGCCACTCCGAGGGCGGCGCGGAGGTCAGTTTCCCGTTCGCGCATGCCGTCCCGGAGGGCATCGGCAAAGTCGTAAATTCCATCAGTGAGCCGGCCCACTGCCCGGTTCAGGCCCTGCGGACCGAGGGTGGACTGCATGCTGGCCTGCGCCTCAGTCACTTTGCGGAATGCGATGACACCGATGGCCACGCCGATTCCCATCCAGACAAGTCGTTTCATTTCAGGTTCTCCGAAAGGTCAGCGGCTGCGGCGGCCGGCAGCGGGTTTCTTGCGGTTGGCCAGCGCGGTGCGGACGCCGTAGCTGAACGCCGCCACCTTGATCAGCGGCGAGCCGACGGTGGCGGCAACCAGGGAGGACAACGCGGAAAGGTTGGCCGAGGCATCCGAGACGTTGGACGAAATGCCATCCACCTTCTTCAGCTGCTGGTTGGTGGTGGACACGGTAGCGGTGACCTCGTCCATCAAAGGCGTCGCGCCGTCGCTCAGTGACCGGATGGATGTGCGCACCTCGTCCAGGACTTTGCCCAGCTTCAGGATGGGCACTGCCAGCAGCAGCACCAGGAGCGCGAACACTCCGGCAGCGATCAGGCCGGCAATATCGCCACCAGACATAGACGTTTCATCTCCTCGAAATTCTGTGGTTCATGCCATCGGCGGGTGCTTCGCAAAGCGCGCTTCCGCAGATGTCCCCCAAGTACCTTACATACAAAGAAGCCCGCGGCGCTTGCCACGGGCTTCTTTGGATACGCTGCTGGGATTTAGCGTGCGTAGAATTCGACGACGAGCTGCTCTTCGCAGGTCACCGGGATCTCGGACCGCTTGGGGCGGCGGACCAGGCGTGCCTGGAGGGCTTCCAGCTTGACGTCCAGGTAAGCCGGAACGGCGGGCAGGACGTCGCGGTGGGCGCCTGCTGCTGCGACCTGGAGCGGAACCATGGTTTCGCTGCGGCTGTGGACGTGGACCAGCTGGCCTTCGCCGACGCGGAACGACGGGCGGTCAACGCGGATGCCGTCAACCAGGATGTGGCGGTGCACAACCAGCTGGCGGGCCTGGGCGATGGTGCGGGCGAAGCCGGCACGCAGGACCAGGGCGTCAAGGCGCATTTCGAGCAGTTCGATGAGGTTTTCACCGGTCAGGCCCTTGGTGCGGCGGGCCTCTTCGAAGGCACGGGTCATCTGTGCTTCGCGGATGCCGTACTGGGCGCGCAGGCGCTGCTTTTCGCGCAGACGTACGGCGTAGTCGGAGTCCTGCTTCTTGCGGGCACGGCCATGCTCACCGGGGCCGTACGGGCGGCGCTCCATGTACTTGGCGGCCTTGGGGGTCAGAGCGATGCCGAGGGACCGCGAGAGGCGGGCCTGACGGCGAGCACGAGTGTTGTTAGCCACTTGTGTCCTTCCAATATCTGCGGTGTGTCAGTGTTACTGGCCTCCACGATGGAGAGCATCGGCCAACCGCTGCCTTTTGCTACTGGGCGCAGGCATAACCTTCTCAACGTGAAATTGGGGAGATTGTGCGTCCGCGCCTTGCCAGACAAACATCCATCCTACCACGGGGTTACTTGCCCCGGACAATCTTCCGCAGCCGCTCCAGCCGCACCGCGATGTCCCGTTCCGCGCCGTTGGCGGTGGGCTGGTAGTAGTCCTTCCCCACCAGGTCATCCGGCGGGTACTGCTGGGCGGCCACCCCGTGCGGGGCATCGTGGGCGTATTTGTACCCAACGCCGTGGCCCAGCTGCTTGGAACCCGGGTAGTGTGCGTCCCTCAGATGCGCGGGAATGCCGATCCCCAAGCCCGCCCGGACGTCGGCGGTGGCCTTGTTAATGCCCATGTACGCGGCGTTGGATTTCGGCGCCGTGGCCAGGTGCACCACGGCCTCGGCGAGAATGATGCGCCCCTCCGGCATCCCGATCAGCTGCACCGCCTGCGCCGCCGCCACAGCAGTCTGAAGTGCGGTGGGGTCAGCCATCCCCACATCCTCGGCGGCCGAGATCATGATCCTCCGGGCCACGAAACGCGGGTCCTCCCCCGCTTCGAGCATCCGGGCCAGGTAGTGGAGGGCGGCGTCCACGTCGGAGCCGCGGATGGACTTGATGAAGGCACTGATGACGTCGTAGTGCTGGTCTCCGGCACGGTCGTACCGCACTGCCGCTACGTCCAGCGCGCGTTCCGTGTGCTTCAGATCGACGGCGACCGGCCCGTCTTCGGCATCATCTGCGTCCCCGAACGCGACGCCGGCGGCCGCCTCCAGGGCGGTCAGGGCACGGCGGGCGTCACCGCCCGAAAGCCTGACCAGGTGGTCGAGTGCTTCGGCAGTGAGGTTCACTTTCCCGCCCAGGCCGCGGGGATCGGTCACGGCGCGCTGCAATAGTCCTTCAATATCCGCATCTGTCAGCGGACGGAGCGTCAGCAGGAGTGAACGGGACAGCAGCGGTGAAACCACCGAAAACGAGGGGTTCTCCGTGGTGGCCGCAACCAGTACCACCCACCGGTTTTCCACGCCCGGCAACAGGGCATCCTGCTGGGCCTTGTTGAAGCGGTGGATCTCGTCCAGGAACAGGACGGTGGTTGTTTTGTACAGGTCGCGCGCGGTGAGGGCGTCGTCCATGACGCGCCGTACGTCCTTGACGCCGGCGGTGATGGCGGAAAGTTCCACGAACTTCCGGCCCGGTCCGCGGGCGATCACGTGCGCGAGGGTTGTTTTGCCGGTCCCCGGGGGACCCCACAGGATCAGCGACGTAGGCCCCGCGGGTCCGGAGGTGTCCGCTCCGGCCCCGGCAGCCAACTGGCGCAATGGTGACCCTTGGCCCAGGAGATGTTGCTGCCCCACCACCTCATCCAGGGTGCGGGGGCGCATCCGGACGGCGAGCGGACCGCGCGGGGAGGCATTGCCTCCTCCCCCGGCAGTCCGGCCGACGGCGGCAACGGGAGCGTCGTCGTCGTCATCATTGCCTGGCCCGTGCCCGAAGAGATCATCCACATAGATAGGCTACTTCCAGTCCGTCGGCTTTCCCGCCGAAGCCGCCGCCCAGCCAAGGATGCCCTGATGCCCGCACGTACCGCCGCAGGAGGACAGCGCGGACACTCCGTCCGCACTGCCTTCATCGCCGGCAGCCGGCTGGCTGGCTGGGCGGAGAGGTTCGGGGCGGCGCACGGCGGGTTCCAGGTAAAGGATGACGACGACGGGCTGCACCTGCTGGCGTCCGACGGCGCCGAAGCGCTCCTGCAGGCTCCCTGGCCCGCGGACGGCCGCCCGGGACGCGGCGCGGACGAACTCGAAAGGCTCGCCTCCCTGGCATCGCAGCCGCGCCGTCTTGGGCTGTTGCTGGTGCGCCGGGGTGGATACGGTGTGGCACTAGTGAGTGAAGGAACACTGTTGGCCTCGAAGGTGGGTTCGACGTATGTGCAGTCCCGGACTGCGGCAGGCGGCCAGTCGCAGCAGCGGTTCGCACGGCGCCGGTCCAACCAGGCGGACGCGCTGGTTCAGACTGTTGCAGAACAGGCGTTGCGGATATTCACCAGCGGGCAGTTTGAATACGTGGTTCCCGGTGGTGACCGGGCGTTGGCGGGGCTTGTGCTCCAGCACCCGGCTCTGAAGGACTATGCCGCGCTCCCCCGGCTGGCCTACCTGGATGTCCCGGATCCCAAAGCAGCAGTGCTGCGGAAAGCCGCCGCTGACGTATGCTCAGTTCGCGTCCAGGTTTCCGACGCCCCGGTCGGCTGAGGCCCGGCTCAGCAGCCCGTCAGCGCCCGGCGCGGCCGCTGCTGACGGTAGAGGTAGCGGCCGGATTCCGTAAATCCCGCCCGGGCGTACAACTGCTGTGCAGCCTCGTTGGCGGCGGTGACGAGCAACCAGAAACTCTTGATCCCACGCGTGTTTCCCTCGGACAGGAGTGCCTGCAGCACTTCGGAAGCGTATCCACGCCGGCGGTGCGACGGGGAGGTGGCCATGCAGTAAATCCCGCCGGTTTCATCCACCAGGGCGAGGCGCCCGACGGCGACGGGCCGGCCGTCGTCGTCCCTCACCAAGGCATACAGCGAGGGGCAGCCGGTGAGGATGGCACGCGCTGTCTCCAGCTCTGCCCCGCCGCCGCGGCCGTCCACGCTCCACCACAGAGCCAGCCATTCGTCGTCGGGCCGGTCAGTTATCTCCACCGGAACGGCACCCCGTGCGGGCACGCGTGCGGCCGCCGCGCTCCGAACCATGATGAGTGTCTCCGACTGGCGTGTGAAGCCGTGTCCGTCCAGGACGTCGTTCAACGCGCCGTTGGCGGGTGCGTCCGTGACCTGGAAGATCAGGGGAAGCCGCCGTTCCCGGTACCACTGCGCCGCTTCGCGGAGCGCATCGCCGGGCGCTTGGGCACTGGTCCGCGGCCACACAGAATTGGCCCGTTGGGTGACACCTTCCGCGGCGCGGAGGACCCACTCCCCCGTGTCGTGCCGCTCTATGGAAGGCCAGGCAGCATCCATCAGCGTTTCAAAATCATGCAGACCCGGGAGGCCGTAGCCCATGTGGACTCCTGTGTGCGATAAGCCTGAAGGCCCTCCTTTGCGGGAGGGCCTTCAGGTCAAACGGGTTGATGCTCTACTTACCGTCGGTGGGCTTGGCTTCCGGCTTGAAGTCAACGCCGGCTTCCTTGCGCTGCTGCGGTGTGATGGGGGCCGGGGCCGCAGTCAGGGGGTCGTAACCGTTGCCGGTCTTGGGGAAGGCAATAACGTCGCGGATGGACTCGACGCCAGCGAGCAGTGCCACCACCCGGTCCCAGCCGAAGGCGATGCCGCCGTGCGGAGGGGCACCGTACTTGAAGCCTTCCAGCAGGAAGCCGAACTTGGTCTGGGCGTCTTCCCGGTCGAGGCCCATCAGTTCAAAGACGCGTTCCTGGACGTCGCGTTCGTGGATACGGATGGACCCGCCGCCGATTTCGTTGCCGTTGCAGACGATGTCGTAGGCGTATGACAACGCTGATTCCGGATCCTTATCGAAGGTGTCGAGGAACTCGGGCTTGGGCGAGGTGAAAGCGTGGTGGACAGCGGTCCATTTGCCGGCACCTACGGCCACATCGCCTGAGGCAACGGCCGCTGCTGCGGGCTCGAACATCGGGGCGTCCACCACCCAGCAGAAGGCCCAGGCGTTGGGGTCGATGAGGCCGGTGCGGTGGCCGATTTCAACGCGGGCAGCACCGAGCAGGGCGCGCGCGGCAGTCTTCTCGCCGGCAGCGAAGAAGATGCAGTCGCCGGGCTTCGCGCCAACGGCGTCAGCCAGGCCGGCGCGTTCCGCGTCTGTCAGGTTCTTTGCCACGGGGCCGGCGAGTTCGCCGTCCTCCTTGAACAGGACATAGGCGAGGCCCTTGTGGCCGCGCTGCTTGGCGAATTCCTGCCAGCCGTCCAGGGTACGGCGCGGCTGGGAGGCACCGCCGGGCATCACCACGGCGCCCACATACGGCGCCTTGAACACACCAAAGTTGGTGTCCTTGAAGAATTCCGTCAGCTCGGTCAGCTCCACGCCGAAGCGCAGGTCGGGCTTGTCCGAGCCGTAGCGGGCCATGGCGTCCGCGTAAGTGATGCGCTGGATCGGCGTGGGGATCTCGACGTCGATCAGCTTCCATAGTGCCTTGACGATGTTCTCGCCCAGGGCAATGATGTCGTCCTGGTCCACGAAGCTGGCTTCGATGTCCAGCTGGGTGAACTCCGGCTGGCGGTCGGCGCGGAAGTCCTCATCGCGGTAGCAGCGGGCGATCTGGTAGTACTTCTCGAAGCCGCCCACCTGCAGGAGCTGCTTGAACAGCTGCGGGGACTGCGGCAGGGCGTACCAGGAACCGGGGGCCAGGCGGGCGGGGACCACGAAGTCGCGGGCGCCTTCCGGCGTCGAACGCGTCAGTGTGGGGGTTTCCACCTCGACGAAGCCGTCCTGGTGCAGCAGCTCGCGGGCCACGCGGTTTGCTTCCGAGCGGAGCCGGAGGTTGCGGGCGGGGCCGGGGCGGCGAAGGTCCAGGTAGCGGTGCTTCAGGCGTGCTTCCTCGCCCACCTCAACGTGCTCGTCGATCTGGAACGGGAGCGGCTCGGAGGTGTTGAGGATGATCACCTTGTCCGCCATGACCTCAATTTCGCCGGTGGCCAGGGCAGGGTTCTCGTTGCCCTCGGGCCGCTTGGAGACTGTGCCGGTGATTTGCAGGACGTACTCGTTGCGCAGGCCGTGGAAGACTTCTTCCTCGCGGACCACTACCTGGGCCACGCCGGACGCATCACGCAGGTCAACGAAGGCCACGCCACCGTGATCACGACGGCGGCCCACCCAGCCAGCGAGGGTTACGGTCTGTCCAATGTGCTCGGAACGAAGGGATCCGAGGTCATGTGTGCGCAGCACAGCACGCCTTTCTGCGGGGTAACAACGGGGAGATAACAGCGAAGTTAAATAGGATCGATCCGGGAACGATCCCGTTCGAGTTTACCCGCTACCCAGGGACCGCCGCCGCATGAGCGAACACCAGCAGCTGCAACGCAGGCTTGGCACCTTTGACGCCACCACCATCGGCCTCGGCTCCATGCTGGGCGCGGGCGTGTTTGTGGTGTTCGCGCCCGCCGCTGCGCTGGCCGGAAACCTGCTGGCGGTGTCGGTGGTCATCGCGGGGGCCGTGGCGTACTGCAATGCGGTGGCGTCCGCAGCACTGGCAGCAAAATATCCCACCAGCGGCGGCACCTACGTCTATGGCCGGAAGCAGCTTGGCGAGTGGCCCGGCTTCCTGGCCGGCTGGGGATTTGTGACCGGGAAGACTGCCTCGTGTGCTGCCATGGCGCTGACGTTTGGGAGCTATGTTGCGCCGGCTTATGCAGTGCCGGTGGCCGTGGCGGCAGTGGTGGCGCTGACCGTGGTGAACCTGCTGGGAATCACCCGGACCGCGCTGCTGACGCGGATCCTGCTGTGCGTGGTACTGGCAACCCTGGTGTTCGTTGCGGTAGCCGCGCTGGTCGGGCCCCATCCTGTGGCGGCCCCGGGTACGGCGTCCGCCGGCGGGCTGGTTGGCGTGCTGCCCGCCGCCGGCCTGCTGTTTTTCGCCTTCGCAGGGTATGCCAGGATCGCCACCCTGGGCGAGGAAGTGAAGGACCCGGCCCATTCAATCCCCCGGGCCATCCTTGGTGCCCTGGCTTCGGCCTTCGCCATCTACCTGGCCCTGGCGTTGCTGCTCCTCAACCACCTGCCCGGTGGGCAGCTTGCGGCCACGAAGACGCCGCTGTTGGAGGCCGTCCTGCGGTCCCAGTTCGCGGCGGGCGCGCCGGCAGTGCAGGCGGGTGCGGCGGCAGCCTGCCTGGGTGCGCTCCTCGCCCTCATCACCGGAGTGGGACGCACCACGCTGGCCATGGCCCGGGAGCGCGACCTTCCCCGCCCGCTGGCCAGGATCGGCGGCAAACACACCGTCCCGTACGTTGCAGAACTGGCAGTGGCCGCCGTCGTAATCCTGCTCCTGCTGACCGCCGACGTCATGACGGTGGTGGGCTTTTCCAGTTTCGGCGTGCTGCTGTACTACGCGGTGGCCAACGCCTCCGCCTTCACCCTGCGGAACCATCCCGGGTACGCGCCGAAGTGGTTGAACGCCGCCGGCTTCCTGGGCTGCCTGCTGCTGGCCTTCACCCTGCCTGCCGCATCCGTGCTGACCATGACAGCTGTCCTGGCCTTAGGTGTGGCGGGCCGCTGGCTGGTTCTGCGCTTCCGGCGTTAGCGCTGCGGGCGGGCGTGTCCGACGGCGGCTTGGCCGCTTATAGCGGAAAGCGCGCCTTCCTGAGGGCCCTGACGCTGATGTCCCGGGTTATCCACATAGGGCCGGTGGGGTTCGTGCCGTTGGCTGGGGCCGCTGGAAGACTTTGGTTATGGAAGCGATTCGAGGTTTGGCAGGGGCGGCCGCAGTGCAAAACCGTGCTGTTCCTTCTGTTGCTGATGTCCTTGAATTGCTGGCTGCTGTCCCAGTCGCTATGGACGGGCCGGGAAAGATTGACCAGCTGCGGGAGTTGGAGGATGTGAAGTCCGCTGCTGCCGCGAAGCAGGCACGGATCGCGGTAGCCTACGAACTTGCCGCCCGGCAGGAACAGGCTGCCGCGGGAGTCCATGCTCATGAACTCGGCGCCGGGGTGGGCGCGGAAATCGCGTTGGCGCGTCGGGAGTCGCCGTCCCGTGGCGCCCGGTTGCTGGGTTTGGGGAAAGCCCTGGTTGAGATGCCCCACACGTTCGCGGCGCTGGAATCGGGCCAGTTGAACGAGTGGCGGGCCACCCTGATGGTGAAGGAAACAGCCTGCCTGGCGGTCGAGGACCGGGCCGCGGTAGACGAGGAACTCGCCGCCGACACCGGGACCTTGGCCGGCTGTGGGGACCGGTCCATCATCGCGGCGGTCCGGTCTGCTGCGTACCGGCGGGACCCGCAGTCGGTTGCCCGGCGGGCCAGCCAGGCTGTGAATGAGCGGACGGTCACGCTGCGTCCGGCTCCGGACACGATGACCCGGCTGACCGCCCTCCTGCCCGTGGCCGAGGGCGTGGCCATGTACGCGGCGCTGACCCGCCACGCCGACGCGCTTAAGTCTTCCGGGGAGGAGCGCCCGAAGGGCGCGATTATGGCCCCCGAATTGGTCGAACGCGTCACCGGCACCCCGGGCGGCTACACAGGCATCGACCTCCAGCTCGTCATGACCGATCGCACCCTCTTCCAAGGCGACAGCGAACCCGCACGACTCACCGGCTACGGCATCGTCCCGGGTGAATGGGCTCGAAAGGCCATCCGTGGCGAGCTGATGTCAGACGCGGGATCAACCGGCGGTGGAGCAGCCGTCCAAGGATCTGCGGAGCTCGCGCCGGATGGCCCAGCACCAGCAGGGCAGGGATCAGATGGCGGTGTTAACGCGGGCACCGGAGACGTTGGTTTTGGCCGCCCAAGCAGGCCGCCTTCGGTCGGCACTCCGGAAGGTAGAGAGTTGAATGTCTGGCTTCGCCGGCTCTACACAGCGCCGACGCACGGGGAGCTCGTCGGGATGGACTCCAAAGCCCGGCTCTTCCCGCCGGGACTACGCCGGTTCATCCAGGTCAGGGATGACACCTGCCGCGCCCCTTACTGCGACGCGCCCATCCGGCACCTGGACCACATCATCCCCTGGCACCACGACGGGCCAACCACCAGCACCAACGGCCAAGGCCTCTGCGAAACCTGCAACCACACCAAAGAAACACCAGGCTGGGCCGCAAAGACAATCACCCGGCCAGGTCAAAGGCATTCAGTTGAAACAAGGACACCCACCGGCCACACCTACCCCTCAACAGCGCCGCCGCTCCCGGGAACGCGGGTCACCGAAAGTCCTCCGCTTTCAACGGCCGGGGTTGGCCTCCCAACCGCAGCAGGGATTTGGCCAGGACGACGCGGTGCTGAGCAAGGGCGCGGGAGAGCGCCCAAACGCGCCCAGCTCGAATCACCGGTGTGATGAGAACGGCTGCTAAGACGAAAGCTTCAGCGGCTGGGAACTGTCCTAGACTGCGGAAGCCACCGCAGCCGTCGACGCAACCTGGACAGCCAAATCCTCCGCCGGCGGGGTCCAGGTCTCGGGGAATGCCACTACCTGCTCGCCGGTGCGGATGTCCTTGACCTGGTGCGTGCCGTCGTCGTCGGTGAACCAGACGAAGGGGATGCCGCGGCGGTCGGCGAACTTGATCTGCTTGCCGAATTTCTCCGCCTTGGCTGCCACCTCCGTGGGAATTCCACGGCTGCGGAGCTGTGCCGCGACGTCCTGCGCGGCACTCCAGCTCCCGTCATTGGTCAGGGAGACGAGCACGGCGGTGGGAACTGAGCGCGACGCCTTGGCCAGGTCCTGGCTGAGGATGCGTGATACCAACCGTGTAACGCCGATTGAAAGACCTACCCCGGGGAACTTCCGGTTGCCCTTGGAGGCCAATGCGTCGTAGCGGCCGCCCGAGCAGATGGAGCCGAGCTGTTCATGGCCCACCAGCACCGTTTCCACCACTGTGCCGGTGTAGTAGTCCAGGCCACGGGCGATACTGAGATCGGCCAGCACCTTGCCGGGGGCCCGCTGGACAGCAGCCTCGATGACCTGCTCCAACTCATTCAGGCCTTCTTCAAGCAGCTCATTGCTGACGCCCAAGGCGCGCACCTGTTCCACGAAGGACGTGTCCTCGGTACGTATTCCGGCCAGCTCCAGAGCCTTCTGCGCCTGCTCGTCGGTTGCACCCAGTTCAGCTTTCAGCAGTTCGGCGACCTTTGCGGGACCGACCTTCTCGAGTTTGTCAATGCTGCGCAGCACGCCGGCCGTATCGTCCAGGCCGATGCCGCGGTAGAAGCCCTCTGCGAGTTTGCGGTTGTTGATCCGGAGCCGGAAGTCAGGGATGGGAAGGGCGCTGAGGGCCTCTGCAATGACCAGCGCGATTTCGACGTCATAGCGGAACGGCAGGTCGCCGTCCCCCACCACGTCGATGTCCGCCTGCGTGAATTCACGGGCGCGGCCCTCCTGCGGGCGCTCACCGCGCCAGACCTTCTGGATCTGGTAACGGCGGAACGGGAAGGCGAGGTAGCCGGCGTTCTCCACCACATAGCGGGCGAACGGAACGGTCAGGTCAAAGTGGAGTGCAAGCGCTTGTGGATCGGCTTTGCCGCCTTTAACGGGGTTCTCGCTCTCGTCCTCCTGGAGCCGGCTGAGACCGTACACTTCCTTATCGATTTCGCCCTTGCGCAGCAACTGCCCCACGGTTTCAACCGCCCGCGTTTCAATGGAAGCGAAGCCGTGCAGCTCGAAAACCCGGCGCAGCGTATCCAGCACGTGCAGCTCCACCAGCCGCTCCTCGGGAAGCCACTCGGGGAATCCGGACAGGGAGGCGGTGCGTGCCATGGTGGATTTTCTCCTCTTGATAAGGGTGCCTGGGACTTGCGCGGCCCGAAACGGGCCTGGAACGGCGGCAGTCCAGCCAGTCATGCATAAACTATGTGCGGCAGTCAGTTTATGCGTCATCCGCCAGCATCTCTAATGCAGCGGACGCGTCAGGGCTTGGCCGTCAGACACCTGCGCCCGGGGCCCGTGCCGCGGGGCGCAGCAGCCCGACAATAAGGAGGACCCTTGGCGGCCAGTTCACGCAGTGCCCGCGAAGCAAGGCGGCGCATTCAGCAGATGGAAGCCAAGCGCGAGCTGCGCCGGGAACAGGAGAAGCGGCGCAGGCGCGACAACTTGATCGCCGCCGGTGCCGGAACCGCCGCCGTGGTGCTCGCCGTCGTCCTTCAGCTGACCGCTTTCGCCGGTAATCCCACCGAGGAGGAGTTCGCCGCCGCCGAGGCAGGGCTCTCCAGCCCGTCTGCCTCCACAAGCCCGTCCGCGCCGGCGACCAACAGTCCCAACATTCCTGCTGCGGAAACGGCCGACGGAAAGACCTTCACCGGCGACCTGGTCCTGAACGGGAGCTCCCTTGCAGTGGAGCTGGACGGGACGAAAGCACCGCAGGCTGCCGCTGTTTTCAAATCGCTCAGCGACGAAGGCTACTTCAATGCCAAAACCTGCCACCGCCTCACCACCGGCGATACCTTCGGGCTGCTTCAATGCGGCGCATCCGGACCCAACGGGGAGGGGGATCCAACCTACACCTGGGGTCCCCTCGAAAACACGCCCGCCGACAATACCTATCCGGCCGGAACCATCGCCGTGGCACGCACCGGAAACAACGCCTTCGGAAACGGGAAACAGTTCTTCATCGTGTACAAGGACACGGTCATCCCGGCGGACAGCGCAGGGGGCTACACCGTGGTGGGAAGAGTGACTTCCGGGCTTGATGTGGTGTCGAATATAGCTGCAGCCGGGATTACACCGGGCAGCAGCGACACAGACGGCGCACCTGTGGAACCAGTCACGATAGACTCGTTTTCTCTGAAGTAGGAAGCCCGGCCCCTGAGGCTGCGGTGCAGGACCTGAGTATTTTCCTCCAAGCGAAAGACTTTTAGCGGTGACAGACAGTCAGAAATCCGACGAAACAGCAACAGACCTGACCGGGACGGCGGCACCCGCCGCCGAGGAAGTTGCACCTGCAGCCAGCGATCCCGTAACGGAAGCTCCCGTGGAGAATGCCCCGGAAAGCGGCGCCAGTGAGGGCCCAGCCGAGGAAAGCAATGCCCCGGAAAGCACTTCCCCGGCACCGGCACCCCGCCCGGCACCTTCTCCGGCCGCCTTCGCGTCCCGCCCCAAGCCTGCCGCTGCACCTGCTGCAGCAGCGGTTCCCGCAGCGCCGGCAACGTCGCTGGCAGAAGCGTCGAAGTGGGGCCGCGTAGAGGGCGATGGACACGTCTTTTTGACCATCGACGGCGCGGAACACCCCGTGGGCCAGTACCCGGGGGTCAGTGACGACGAGGCGCTGGCGTACTTCGCGCGGAAATATGACGATGTGGTGGCCCAGATCGTGCTGCTCGAACAGCGCGTCAGCTCAAAGGCCCCCAGCACCGACATGCAAAAGACCGTCACGCACCTGCGTGAGCAGCTCGCCGAGCGCAACATGGTGGGAGACCTTAGGTCTGCCGAGGCACGGCTCGATGCGTTGTCCACGCAGATCGCTGAACTCGAAAAGGCGGAGAAGGCCGAGCATGACGCCGTCCGCGCCTCCGAGCTCGCTGCCCGCGAGGCCATCGTTGCCGAAGCCGAGGAAATCTCCGGCCAGGATCCCACCCAAACGCAGTGGAAGACCTCCAGCGCCCGGATGAACGAGCTGTTCGAGAGCTGGAAGACTGCCCAGAAGAGCGGAGTCCGCCTGGGCCGAAGCAACGAGGACGCCCTGTGGAAGCGGTTCCGTGCCGCCCGCACTGTTTTTGACCGTCACCGCCGCGCCTACTTCTCGCAGCTGGACAGTAACAACTCTGCTGCCAAGTCAGCCAAGGAAAAGCTGATCGCCGAGGCCGAAGCCTTGTCCACCTCCACCGACTGGGGATTCGCCGCCGGCGAGTACCGGCGCCTGATGGATCAGTGGAAGGCCTCCCCGCGGGCCAGCCGCAAGGACGACGACGCCCTCTGGGCCCGGTTCCGCGCCGCCCAGGATGCCTTCTTCACGGCGCGCCAGGCCGCAAATGATGAGATCGACCAGGAATATGCCTCCAACCTCACGGTCAAGGAAGCGCTCCTGACCGAAGCCAACGGCATTCTCCCGGTGAAGGACCTGACTGCTGCCAAGAAGGCCCTGCAGTCGATCCGGGACCGCTGGGAAGAGGCCGGCAAGGTCCCGCGCGCGGACATGGGACGCGTTGAGGCCGGGCTGCGGAAGGTGGAGGACGCAGTCCGCCACGCCGAGGAAGAACAGTGGCAGCGGTCCAACCCGGAGCGGAAGGCACGCACCAACAGCGCCCTGTCACAGCTGGAATCCGCCATCGCGGGGCTCCAGGAAGACCTCGCGACGGCCGAAAAGACCGGTGACCAGCGCAAGATCAAGGCAGCCCAGGAAGCCCTGGAAGCACGCCAGGCCTGGCTGGACCAGATCCAGCGGTCTGCCAGCGAATTGTCCTAGCCCTTTTCGCGCCGGCTGTTTGTCAATGCAGGCCCGGTTCCGGTTATCCACATAACCGGAACCGGGCCTGTGCCGGTTAACGCCATCGGGGCAGGATGGGTGGATGGCGACACCCACGGCACCTCCCGCCGCCGCCCACGGCGCGGATTCCTCCTCCAGCCCGGAACCACTGCCGCGCTTCCCCGAGCTTTATGCTCCGGGCATGCCGTTTGCCTTCCCGGAGCTTCAGGCGCTGGCCGCCGACGGCCTGCTGACCCGGTTCCATCAGCACGGTTACGCGCTGCCTGGAAGCACGGCCACCCCGCAACTCCGGGCACGGGCAGCCGCTGGAGCGGTTCCGGCAGCCGTGCGCCAACGGGTAGTGGCCGGGCGGATGACGGCGGCCTGGATCTATGGCTGCGCGGCCGAACCAGACCGGTTGGCACTGCTGGTTGATGCCAAGCGCCGTGTTTCGAGCCTGCGCAACACCCGGGGCTGCAGCCTGCACGAAGTGAAGCTCGGGCCGTTCGATGTTGTCAGCCTGGGCGGTTTGATGGTCTCCAGTCCGCTGCGCACTGCGCTTGACGTAGCCCTGCATGTAGAGGCGGAGCGGGCCATCCCCACCCTCGAAAGTTTGCTGGCGCGCCCGCAGAACGATGTGCGCCTGCGGTTGCTGATCCTGGCCATCGAGGCCAGCCCCCGGGTCCCCCACAAAAGGGCGGCACTGGAAAAGCTGGCGCAGCTAGTTCCGGCGCTTGTTCCCCGTGGTGCGGTAGACGTCGAAAACACCGTCAATCCGGCGGACAGCACTCAGGACGTGGTGCAGGTACTTGGGGTCACCCATCTCGAAGGCGAACTTTGAAATGGCAACGCGGTCGCTGGAGGTATGGACGCTGGCTGCCAGGATGTTGACGTGGTTCTCGGAGAGCACGCGTGTGACGTCGGAGAGCAGCGATTTGCGGTCCAGCGCCTCCACCTGGATCTCCACCAGGAACACACTGGACTGCGTGGGCGCCCAATCCACATCAACGATCCGGTCCGGCTGGTCCTTCAGGTCGGAGATGTTGGTGCAGTCCGTCCGGTGCACGGACACGCCCGAGCCTCTCGTCACAAACCCGAGGATCGGGTCCGGAGGAACAGGCGTACAGCAGCGGGCCAGCTTCACCCAGACGTCGCCCACGCCACGGACCACAACACCGGAGTCGGAGAACTTTGCCTTCGTAACCTGCGTGGGGATGCTGACTTCGGTGATGTCGTCGTCGGTACTTTCGTTCCCGCCAAGGCTCTCGACGAGCTTCTCCATGACCGCCTGGGCGGAGGTATGCCCGTCCCCCACTCCCGCGTACAACCCGGAGATGTCAACGTACTTGAAGTCCTCTGCCACTGCGGCCAGCGCCTCATGCGTCATCAGGCGCTGCAGGGGCAGGTTCTGTTTCCGCATGGCACGGGTCAGGAGTTCCTTGCCGCGGTCGATCGCCTCTTCACGGCGTTCCTTGCTGAACCACTGCCGGATCTTGTTGCGGGCCCGGGCGCTCTTGACGAAGTGCTGCCAGTCCTGGCTGGGCCCTGCTCCTTCAGCCTTGGAGGTGAAGATCTCCACCCAGTCGCCGTGGTTCAACTCGCTGTTGAGCGGAACGAGCTTTCCATTAACCCGGGCGCCGATGGTCCGGTGACCCACCTCGGTATGGACAGCGTAGGCGAAGTCCACAGGGGTGGATCCGGCCGGCAGGGCCATGACTTCGCCCTTGGGGGTGAAGACGAAAACTTCCCGCGCGTTGATCTCGAACCGCAGGGAATCGAGGAACTCCCCCGGGTCGGAGGTTTCCTGCTGCCAGTCCACCAGGGACCGCAGCCAGCCCATGTCGCCGTCGCGCGGGCTTCCGGGGCCGACCGCGGTACGGTTGGGCTGGTCCTTGTACTTCCAGTGCGCGGCGACACCGTACTCGGCGCGTCGGTGCATCTCATGCGTCCGGATCTGGATTTCCACCGGCTTGCCGCCAGGACCGATCACCGTGGTGTGCAGGGACTGGTACATGTTGAATTTGGGCATCGCGATGTAGTCCTTGAACCTGCCGGGCAGCGGGTTCCAGCGCGAGTGCATGGTGCCGAGGGCTGCGTAACAGTCCCGGACGGAGTCCACCAGGACACGGACACCCATGAGGTCATTGATGTCGTCGAAGTCCTTGTCGCGGACAATCATCTTCTGGTAAATCGAGTAGTAGTGCTTGGGCCGGCCGGTGATGGTTGCCTTGATCTTGGCCGTGCGGAGGTCTTCAGTAATCTGGTCCCGGATGACGCCCAGGCTCTTCTCGCGCTCCGGAGTCCGGTCCCCCACCATCCGGACGATCTCTTCGTACACCTTGGGGTAGAGCGCCGCGAAGGACAGGTCTTCCAGTTCCCATTTGATGGTGTTCATGCCCAGCCGGTGCGCCAGCGGGGCAAAGATTTCGAGGGTTTCGCGCGCTTTTCGTGCCGAAGATTCGGCTGAAACGAAGCGCCACGTGCGGGCGTTGTGGAGCCGGTCGGCGAGTTTGATCATCAGCACCCGGATGTCCTTGGCCATGGCCACAACCATCTTGCGGACTGTCTCGGACTGTGCCGCTTCGCCGAAGCTGACTTTGTCCAGCTTGGTCACACCGTCAACGAGCATCGCCACTTCCGGACCGAAGTCACGCTTCAGGTCAGCGAGTGTGTACGGCGTGTCCTCGACGGTGTCATGCAGCAGAGCCGCTGCCAGGGTGGTTCCACTGAGTCCCAGCTCGGCGAGGATGGTGGCCACAGCCACCGGGTGGGTGATGTAGGGGTCACCGCTCTTGCGTTTCTGCCCGCGATGGCTCCGTTCCGCGACGTCGAACGCGCGCTGGATGAGGTCAAAATCCTCTTTGGGATTGTTGGCCCGGACCGTCCTCAGCAGTGGTTCGAGGATGGGTGAATAGTTTGCGGCACTCCGGCCTGTCAGCCGGGCGAGCCGTGACCTGGTGCGTTCCCGGCGGCCGGGAAAAGTGGGGCGGGAACCGGAGTTGTCCACCGGGACCAACGAACCTGCGCGCGCGGAAGCAGCCTGGCCGGTCTGCACACCGGCCGGACCCTGATCTCCTTGTGCCGTCGGCAGCGACGCAGAACGTTCTTCCAATGAAGCACCCCTCATGACCGTTTAATTACCCCAGTCTATTCCTCACCCGAAGGAGTTTTATAACCGGCTCTTAAAACAGCCAGGGCCGGACGGCGTCAGGATTCTGACACCGTCCGGCCCCTGCGAAAAACCTAGGCCTGGGCGGGCTCCGCCGGAGCCGCGGAACGCTCAGCACTAGCACGGCGCTGCTCGACTCGCTTGGCCTGCCTGACGAGGTCCGGCTCGTTCTGCCGCAGCCAGGCATACATCGGAGCGGCAACGAAAATGGTGGCCGCAGTGCCGATCAGGATGCCAACGAACAGGGCAAGCGAGAGGTCGCGCAGCGTTCCCGCGCCCAGGAGTCCGGCACCGATGAACAAGATGGCGCCGACCGGAAGGATGGCCACCATCATGGTGTTGATCGAACGGACCAGGGTCTGGTTCACGGCCAGGTTGACTTCCTCCGCGAAAGTGCGCCGTGTTGATGCGTCAAGCTCAGCCGTATTCTCACGGATCTTGTCGAACACCACCACCGTGTCATAGAGCGAGTAGCTCAGGACGGTGAGGAACCCGATAATCGCTGACGGGGTCACTTCGAAGTCGCTGAGCGCGTACACTCCGGCTGTTACGAACATGGTCACCACCATGCCCGCAATGGCCGAGAGCGACATCTTCCAGGTGCGGAAGTACAACGCCATCAGCACCGCGGCAAGGAGCACAAAAATCACCAGGCCGAGCAGCGCCTGCTTGGTGACGTCAGCACCCCAGGTGGGTCCCACAAAGGTCGAGGTCACCTCGTTGTCCGTGACTCCGTAAGCCGTGGTCAGGCCCTCTTTGATGCGAAGGGTTTCATCGTCGGTGAGTTTGTCGGTCTGGATCCGCATGGTGGTCCCGGCCACATTGGCGACGCGTGGCACGCTGCCGGCCACCACACTGGTGACGGCCTCCTCGCCTACCGTGGCGTCCGTACTCTTGACGTTCGAGACCGTGAACTCGGATCCGCCCCGGAATTCAATACCGAGGTTGAAGCCGCCCTTGGCCACCGGGATGAGGATGGACAGGGCAACGGCCACGGCCGCGATGATGAACCAGATCTTCTTGGCCCCTACGAAGTTGTAGGAGCGCTTGCCGGTGTAGAGCTCATTACCGAAAGTCGCGAAGCTTGGCATTACTTGTTCTCCTTCGCAGCAGACTTCGAGGAGCCGGCCAGCTCCGCCTGCTTCTGCGCCAGTCGGCGCTCGGCAATGGTCATTCGGCGTTCGGCCTCGGCCGTGGCGCCTGCATTCTTGGCTCTGACTGCAACGGCGGGCCGGTCTTCGGGTGTGCGGAGGCGGCCCGCGCCGCGGTACAGCGGAACTGCGCCGAGGCGCTTGGGGTCGAGGCCGGAGAACCTGTGTCCTTCACCGAAGAACCGGGTGCGGGCCAGCAGTTGCAGCGTCGGGTGGGTGAACATAAACACCACGATGAGGTCAGCGATCGCGGTCAAGCCCAAGGTGAAGGCGAAGCCGCGCACGTTGCCGACGGCCACGAAGTACAGGACCAGTGCCGCCAGCAGGTTGACAGCCTTCGAGGCCAGGACGGTCCGCTTGGCACGCTTCCAGCCGTTTTCGACGGCGGACACCAGCCCGCGCCCTTCACGGAGCTCATCGCGGATGCGTTCGAAGTAGACGATGAACGAGTCCGCAGTCTGGCCGATGGCAACGATGATGCCCGCTACGCCTGCCAGGGACAGCCGGTAGTTTTCCGTCCAGCCCAGGATGGCGATAGCCAGGTAGGTCAGGATGCCGGCGACCACCAGCGAGGCGATGGTCACGAAACCAAGGGCCCGGTACTGGAACAGCGAGTAGACCACCACCAGGAGCAGGCCGATCAGGCCCGCGAGGAGGCCCATGCGCAGCTGTTCACCACCGAGGGTGGCGGAAATCTGCTGCTCGCTTTGAATCTCGAAGCTGATGGGGAGGGCACCGAACCGGAGCTGGTCCGAGAGCGCCTTGGCCGTCTGTTCGGTGAAGCCGCCAGTGATCTGGGGGCGGCCGTCGGTGATGACGGCAAGCGAACGGGGAGCGGAAATGACCTGGTCATCGAGCACGATGGCAAACTGCGCCTTGGGGTCGTTGCCCGATTGCCCGCCGGCAGCCACGTAGAACTGGTTCAGGCGTTCGGTGACCTCTTTGAACTTACTGGTGCCTTCGCCGTCGAACTGGATGTTGACTGCCCATTCGTTCGTAACGGCACCCTGCGCACCCTGCTGGAGCTGGAAGGAGGAGGTGACGATGTTGCTGCCCTTGACCTCTACCGGACCCAGGATGTACTTGATCGCGGGGTTGTTCCCGGATGCAGGCTCACAGGTGACCAGCGGCTTGGCCGGGTCTGAGCGTTCCTGCTTGTCCTGGGAGGGGTTGTCGCAGTCGAGGGCTTCGAACTGGCGGTAGATTTCCGGCGTGATCCAGTTCGTGTCGCTGCTGTTGGCGGGTTCCGCCGTCGGCTTCGGCAGCTGGTCTTCCGGTGCCCGCGACTCCTCCGGGACGGCCGCGCCTGCCCCGTTAAGCAGGACGGGACGGAAGTTCATGTCCGCGGAGGCCTGGATGAGGTCGCGCGTCTGGCTTGAAGGGGTGCCCGGAAGGCTGACCACAACATTGCGCCCGGACTGGGTGCTGATCTCGGCTTCGGCAACACCGGAGCCGTCCACGCGCTGGCGGATGATCGCCACAGCCTGGTTGAGCTGTTCTTCGTTGATGTCCGAACCGCCCTCAACCTTGGGCGCCAGGATCATCTGGGTGCCGCCTTCGAGGTCCAGGGCCAGCTTGGGCGCCCAGCTTGCCTTCCCGGCCAGGGTGCCGCCCGCCAGGACAGCAGTCAGCGCGACGATGATGACGCCGAGCCAGACCAGGACCCTGAGGCCTGGTTTCTTAGGGCCAGTTCGTGCCATTGTTGATCTTTCTCTTATTCACGTCAGGAACCGCCGGTGCCTGGTTTTACCGGCACTGGCGGTATTCCGCAGCCGTAGAGGTGTTGAAAAGCGCTAACAGGGGACTAGTTGTCCTTCTTGCCCTCGTCATTGAGGCGCTTCAGGGTCTCGTCGGGAGTCTCGGCCGGCTGGGCCGGGGTTCCCGTTTCCGCTGCGGGGATTTCCTGCCCTGTGATGGAGGAGGCATCATCCGGGACGGCCGGCGCGGCGGCCTCGGGCACAGCAGCGGGCTCAACAATCTTGGTGACGGCCTGGCGGTGTACGGTGGCGAGATTGCCGGGGGAAAGTTCAAGGGTGACCTTGTTCTCGGCTTCGTCGATGTCCACGATCCGGCCGTAGAGGCCGAAGCTGGTCATCACGTCGACGCCCGGGCCGAACTTCGACTGGAGTTCCGCCTGCTGCTGCTGCGTCTTCTTGTTGCGGCGGAACATCATGAAGATGAACACGCCGAGCATGACGAACAGGAGAATTGACATTGGATCCAAGGGGAATTCCGTCCTTTTATTTGCCTAGCTGATTTTCCAGCAACATCGGCTTCGCTCCGGCCGGGGCAGAACAGTCAGGCAGGCAGAGGCCTGACGGGTTCCTTCCCCAGCGACGCAGGCAGCGTGTGCAGCCCGCGAAACAAAGACCCGAACGTGCCGAGCGTCATACCAGTCTAAAGGGAAAAGCTGAAGGGAGCCTGCTACCGGCTTTGCGGGGCCCAGTTGTCGGTGCCGTCGGACTCATCTTGCGCAGCCGTATCGAAAAGGTCCAGCGGCTCCTGCCCGAAAACGCCGGACGGGATGGCATAGCCGAGGTGGGTCCAGGCGGGGGCCATGGCGATCCTTCCCCGCGGCGTACGGCCCAGCAGCCCCTCGCGCACCAGGAAGGGCTCGGCCACCGTCTCGACGGTCTCAGTTTCTTCGCCGACGGCGATGGCCAGGGTGGACAGGCCCACCGGGCCGCCGCCGAACTTGGTAATCAGCGCTTCCAGGACCGACCGGTCCAGCCGGTCGAGCCCCTTCTTATCCACTTCATACATATCCAGGGCCGCGGAGGCTGCCCGTGCATCAATCTGTTCGATGCCGTGCACCAGAGCCCAGTCACGGACCCGGCGCAGCAGCCTGTTGGCGATACGCGGCGTGCCGCGGGAGCGGCCGGCGATCTCGCTGAATCCGGCAGAGTTGACCTTCAGGTCCAACAGCCCGGCGGAACGCCGCAGGACAAGCTCAAGCTCGGCAACGGAATAGAACTCCAGATGCCCGGTGAAGCCGAACCGGTCACGCAGCGGCCCCGGCAGGAGGCCCGCACGGGTGGTGGCACCGACGAGGGTGAACGGCGGCAGTTCGAGCGGAATGGCAGTGGCACCGGCACCCTTGCCCACCACGATGTCCACCCGGAAGTCCTCCATGGCCATGTAGAGCATTTCTTCGGCCGGCCGGGACATCCGGTGGATTTCATCCAGGAACAGGACCTCACCCTCGGAAAGGGAGGACAGGATGGCGGCCAGGTCTCCGGCGTGCTGGATGGCGGGGCCGCTGCTGATCCGCAGAGGCGCGTTCATCTCCGAAGCCACAATCATGGCCAGTGTGGTTTTTCCGAGCCCGGGCGGGCCCGAAAAAAGCACGTGGTCCGCACTCCGGCCGCGCATGCGTGAGGCCTGCAGCACCAGCGACAACTGTTTCCGCACCCGGTGCTGGCCCACAAAGTCATCGAGGTTCTTGGGCCGGAGGGCGGCCTCGATGGCCCGCTCCTCCGGCTCCTCCCCCGCGGCCACCAGTGACGGTTCAGCCACGGCTGGCTACGCGGTTGCCGGCACGCGCCCCGTCCTGGCCGAGCCAGCGGAGCGTGGTCCGCAGGATTTCCGGCACGTTGCCGCGGAAGGACACCTCGGGATCGTCCGCCAGCGCCTTGTCGATGCTGGCGGAGGCATCCTTTTCGGACCAGCCAAGGCTTGTCAGCGCAGCAACCACCTGGGGTTTCCAGGCGGCCTCCGCAGCGGTAGGCGCACCCGCTGAAGCGGCAGTGCCGTGCGGCACCAGCTTTCCGGCGAGCTCCAAAACGATCCTGCCGGCCACCTTGGGACCGATGCCTGGCACTTTGGTGAAGGTTTTGCTGTCGCCGGTGTGTGCCGCCACCCGGATGGCCTCCGGATCATGGACCGCAAGGACTGCCAGCGCCAGCCGGGGGCCCACCCCGCTGACACTGAGCAGGATGTCGAAAACTTCCCGCTCGTCGTCGGACGCGAAGCCAAAAAGCGTGAGCGAGTCCTCACGCACGATGAGGGAGGTGAACAGCTGGCCCTCCTCCCCCGTGCGGAGCTTACTGAGGGTCTGCGGCGTGGCGTTAACGCTCATGCCCGCACCGTTGAGATCGATCACGGCCGTGGACAGGCCTACGTGCGCTACGGTTCCGCGAAGGAAACTGATCAAGGCCGGGCTCCTGGTGTACCGCCGTGCCGCCATCTGGAAAGAAGGCGGGCCCGGCTATCCGAACATATCTACGAATACCCTAGCAAGGAGCCAGGACAATCAGCGGGCACGCCGCACTTTCGCCTCGGCCTCGGCCCATGCGCGTTGGGCCGGAGTCAGCGAAGAACTGCCGGGGCCGGTAGTGGCAATTGCCGCGCCGCTGCCGGCACGCCACGCATGGGTGATGGCCAGGGCCAGGGCGTCTGCTGCGTCAGCCGGCCGGGGCGGGGCATCGAGCCGGAGGATCTTGGTGACGAGCTTGGTCACCGCGTCCTTGTTGGAGGAGCCGCTGCCGGTCACGGCCGCTTTTACTTCCGACGGCGTATGCAGCGCCACCGGGATTCCGCGGCGCGCGGCGGCGGCGATCACCACGCCGGACGCCTGGGCCACGCCCATCACCGTGCTGACGTTGAGCTGGGAAAAGACGCGTTCGACGGCGAGCACCTGGGGCTCGTAGCGGTCCAGCCATTCGTCGATGGCCAGGGCGATCACCAGGAGGCGCTGGTCCAGCGTCTCCTCGGGCGAGGTGCCCACCACGCCCACGGCCACCATGGTGGCCCGCCTGTTCCGCTCAACGTCCACCACGCCGATGCCGCAGCGGGTCAGTCCCGGGTCGACGCCGAGTACGCGCAGCGTCACGGGCGCGGGGGTTCAGCAGGCACCGCGGGACGTCACTCTGATTCCAGGGCAGCCTGGACTTCGTCGCTGAGGTCGGCGTTGCTGTAAACGTTCTGGACGTCGTCGAGGTCCTCGAGTGCATCGGCAAGCTTGAGGAACTTGCGGGCACCGTCGACGTCGAGCTCCACCTGCATGGAGGGGACGAACTCCACTTCGTCGGTGTCGTACTCGATGCCGGCTTCCTTGAGGGCGTCGCGGATGGCCTGCAGGTCGCCGGGCTCGGAGTGGATCTCGAACGTCTCGCCGTTGTCCTTGACTTCCTCGGCGCCGGCGTCCAGCACTGCCATCAGGACGTCATCCTCGCTGAGGCCGTTCTTCGGCAGCGTAACAACACCCTTGCGGGCGAAGAGGTAGCTCACGGAACCGGGGTCAGCGATGGTGCCGCCGTTACGAGAAATGGCCAGGCGCACCTCGGAAGCAGCACGGTTCTTGTTGTCCGTAAGGCACTCGACCAGCAGTGCGGAGCCCTGCGGGCCGCGGGCTTCGTACATGATTTCGGTGTAGTCCACCACTTCACCGGTGAGGCCGGCGCCGCGCTTGATGGCACGGTCGATGTTGTCGTTGGGAACCGAGGTCTTCTTCGCCTTGGTCACGGCCAGTTCCAGGCCGGGGTTGCCGGCGAGGTCCGGGCCGCCCATGCGTGCGGCAACTTCGATGTTCTTGATCAGCTTGGCGAACGACTTTGCGCGGCGGCTGTCAATGATCGCCTTCTTGTGCTTGGTCGTCGCCCATTTGGAGTGGCCTGACATGCTTTACGCTTCTCCTCTGATCATGCGGATAAAAAGTTCGTGTACGCGTTTCTCCCCCGTCACTTCCGGGTGGAAGGAGGTGGCCAGCAGCCGGCCTGAACGCACTGCAACAATTCTAGCCGTCCCGGGCAGCGGGACCGCGTGGGACGCGTGTTCAGGATCAGCTGGCTCCACCTGCGCCAGGATTTCGACGTCCGGTCCCACACGCTCCACCCACGGTCCGCGGATAAAGACGGCGTGGACGGGCGGAACCCCGGATTCCGTGGCGCTGAAGTCCAGCCCTTTGAAATCAAGGTCCGTCTCGAATGACTCGCGCTGCCGGCCGAACGCGTTGCGGCGCACCGTGATGTCCAGTCCGCCGAACGTCTGCTGCGGTGCTCCGGAGAGGTCGGTGGCCGGATCGGCGATGTCAGAGGCCAGCAGGATCATCCCGGCGCAGGACCCGTACACCGGCAGGCCGTCGGCGATGCGTTCCTTGAGCGGCCCGGCCAGGTCGAAGGCGCGGGCAAGCTTATCGATGGCGGTGGATTCGCCCCCTGGAATAACCAGGCCGTCCAGGCCGTCCAGTTCCTTGGGGCGGCGGATTCCCACCGCCTCCGCGCCGGTCGCTTCGATGGCCCGGAGGTGTTCGCGGAAGTCACCTTGGAGCGCCAGCACGCCGATCCTCAGACCGGATCCAACGCGTGCGGAAGCCGCTGAAAGGGAATTTGTCATCCATCCAGCATACGGCGCAGTCGCTTTCACACAGTCCGCAAGGCCGTCCCCAGCGGCAGCTGTATGCCGTTGCTGGGATATATTCGAACTATGTTCTCCTTCAGTGTTCCGCTCGGCAAGCTGGTCCGTCGCGCCTCCCGGCTCCGGGGTGGCGGGTCTGCCTTTCCGGGGCTGGTGGTCGAAAAAATCGATCCCGGCTTTATGCGGCGGACACTCACCACCCTCCCCCACGGCGTCGCCGTCGTCAGCGGCACCAACGGCAAAACCACCACCACCAAGATGGTGGTGGAACTGCTGGAAAGCCAGGACCTGAAGGTTTTCACCAACCGCACCGGCAGCAACTTCACCCGCGGCGTGGCTGCGGCCCTGCTCGGCGAAGTGGACTGGCGCGGCCGGCTCGACGCCGACGTCGCGGTCCTGGAACTGGACGAGGCCCACGCCGTTCATTTCGTCAACAGCGTGCCCCCGCGCTACTGCCTCCTCCTGAACGTCCTGCGCGACCAGCTGGACCGGTTCGGCGAGATCGACAAAACAGCCCAGCTGCTCCAGCACATCGCCGCGAAAACCACGGGCACAGTGGTACTGAACCGCGAGGATCCCCGCGTTGCCCGGATCGCCGCAACGCTGACGGGGCAGGAGGTCAAGTACTTCGGCCTCGATGACTCCCTGCTGGGAACCTTCCCCAACGACGACGACATGCGGGCCGCTCCCGGAAGTCCCGCCCCGGCGGTCCTGCCGGAGAAGCCCGCAGCCGACGTCGTACTCCGCAAGGTAGGCGCGGACAGTGCTGAGTTTGAGTACGACGGCGGCACTGTCACCACGGGCATGAAACTGCGCGGGGTGTACAACATCTTTAATGCCGCGGCGGCACTGACGCTTGCGCGCAGTATTTGCGGCGGCGGCGCAGCCACCGCGAACCATGCCACCTTGCTGGAGGCCCTGTCCAAGGTGGAGCCGGCGTTTGGCCGGGGTGAGAGCCTTACCGTGGACGGGCAGCCGCTGGACCTCGTCCTGGTGAAGAACCCGAGCGGCTTCCGGCTGGGGCTGAAGTCCTTTCCCGCCGGCGGCTACGCCACGATGATCGCCATCAATGACAACTACGCCGACGGCCGGGACATGTCCTGGCTGTGGGATGTGGAATTCGATTCCCTGCGCGCGGGCGGAGTGGACCAGGTGACCGGGTCCCGCGCCTACGACATGGCCCTGCGCCTGCAGTACGACGACGTCCGGATCGGCGCTGTGGACACCGAGATCGCCCCCGCCCTCGCGGCCTTCATCAGGGAGGCCCAAGGCAAGCCCAAGCGCGTTTTCTGCACCTACACCGCCATGCTGGCGATCCGCCGCGAGCTGTCCAAAATCACCACCGTGGAGGTTGTCTCATGAGCCAGGCAGGCGTGGATCCCGTCAACGGTAGCAAGGGCACCATCCGGGTGGTGCAGCTGTATCCGCGGGACATGAACATCTACGGCGACTGGGGTAACGCCCTGGTCATGCAGCAGCGGCTCCGCTGGCACGGCTACACCCCGGAACTGCTTGAGTACAACGTGGGCGATCCCTTCCCGGACGCAGTGGATATCATCGTGGGCGGCGGCGGCCAGGACAGCGGTCAGCTGGTCATCCAGGACGACCTGCAGGCCCGCGCGGCAACACTGAAGGACCTCGCTGAGGACGGCGCCCCGATGCTGGTCATCTGCGGGCTGTACCAGCTTTTCGGACACTTCTTCAAGACGCGCACCGGAGCTGTCATCCCCGGCATCGGTGTCCTGGACGTGGAAACCCATGGCACGGACGAGCGCCTGATCGGGAATGTCAAGGTGTCCACGCCCGAGTTCGGCGAAGTCCTGGGTTACGAGAACCACAGCGGCCAGACCAGGCTCGGCAGCGGGGTGCGGCCCCTCGGCTCCGTTGCCAGGGGCACCGGGAACAACAGCAGCGACGGCCATGAGGGCGCCCGGTACCGCAATGTGGTGGCGAGTTACCTGCACGGATCGCTGTTGCCGAAGAACCCCGCGATTGCCGATTTCCTGATCCGGACGGCTGCCGAGCGGAAATTCGGGACGTTCGAGCCGGGCCAGCCCGATGACCGCTTCGCCGAGCTGGCCAGGGAGCACGCGGCGCGCCGCCCGCGCTGATTCCGTTTTTGTTTCAACAGCCGACGCCGGCACTTTCGTTGGCGCCGGCTTAGGGCTCGCGGGTGATCAGGAGTTCGTGGGCGCCCGCCGCTGCGGCTCCACGGGATTCCACCACGCTGGTGGTCCGCTGCCTGGTGGCGGCGTCCGCTTCCGGGCCGGCGCAGGGCCCCTGCGGAGCGTCGGCCGCTACCGGGCACCAGCGGTAGGGGTCTCGGACCATTACCGATGGAGCCCACGCCATATCGGTGGCTGACCACTTCCCGGCGGCGTCCTGGCCAAACTGCACCCTGACGAGCAGGCCCTCATTGTTGACCACGTACCACGGTGACAGTTCGGTGATGCCGTTGCCGAGGCCGTACACAATCCAGGTGCCCTTGTAGTTTTCGATGGGCAGCACCGAGTGGGTGTGGTGTCCGTAGACCAGGTTGAACTGCCCGCTGTCCACCAGCGCATGGGCGACCTCCTGCTGCTGGGCGTTCGGTTCGCTGGCATACTCCTCCCCGGCATGCATCGCTCCCAGGACGATGTCGGCCCCGAGTTCCCGCGCCTTCACGGCCTTGGCAATCATGGCCGGGGCGTCCAGCATGTCCACCTGCCACGGGTAGTCCGGGACCAGCCCGTTGAGCCCGTAGGCGGCCTCGATGACCGCGACCTTCGCAGCCGGCGTCTGCATGATGAGGATCCCCTGGGACTCATTTTCGGTCCGGTAGGAACCAGTGTGTTTAAGGCCGGCGGCATCGAGGGCATCAAGGGTGCGCAGCAGTCCGTCCGTGCCACGGTCGATGGTGTGGTTGCTGGCTGTGGTGCATGCCTGGTACCCCACATTCTTGGATGCTGTGATGATCTGCGGCGGGACGTTGAAGGACGGGTACGCCGAGAACGGGCCTTCCGGACCGGCCACGGGTGTTTCCTGGTGGCAGATGGCAAGGTCGCTGCCGTTGATGTACCGGCGTTGCCCTTCCAGCAGCGGCCCGAAATCGTAGCCGGGCTTCCCCGCTGCGGCCGCATCCTGCTGCGCCTGCTGCCAGAGCTGGGTGTGGACCAGCATGTCGCCGGTGACCAGGACCGATGTGCACCGCAGCACCGGGCAGGCCGGGCCCTTGCCAGGGGTGGGAGCAGGCGTCGGGGTGGGGCTGGGGACCGGAGTTGAGGCTGGTGTCCCCGAACCGGCT
>NZ_VHIJ01000024.1:0-39254 GCF_006680095.1 Pseudarthrobacter sp. B4EP4b
TCGAAAGAACCACTCAATAATGAAAACCAGCCGGACCCCACACACCGTTTATCGGACAGTCCCCACTTTCCTCAGGAAAGTGAGAGAGGATCGCTGAAGAGGGCGCATCAAGTGAGAGAGCGCTGACGGAAAAGGCGCATCAAGTGAGCGAGCGTTGGTAAAAAAGGCGCATTAGGTCAGAGAGGGTCGCCTGGGGCGGTCAGGCCGTTTCGCGGCCGATGTCACCGTGGTCCACCGGGCACTCCGCCTGGGGGACTGCGCGGGCCGCGGGCTGCTCAACGGTGATGCCGTAGAGCGCTTCCAGTGCGGCCACGTATTCGTCCTGCTGGCCATTGGCGGCCAGTTCGCGGGCGCGGACGGTGGGGACGTGAAGCAGTTGCTTGACCATGCGGCGGAGGGCGAACTCCACTTCTTCGGCAGCAGCGGTGCAGCCGTGCCGGGCGCGGACTTTCTCCATTTCGGCGTCGAGCACGTTCATGGTGTGCCGCCGCAGGGCAACGATCGCGGAGTCCACGGACCGGGCCTCCCGCTCCTGCTCGAAGGCCTTGGCAGCACCGCTGACGATGCCGCTTGCCTGGGCCAGGGACTCTGCCTGTTCCTGCGGGGCGGCAAGGCGCACGGACTCCAGGGTCAGCAGCTCCACACCGTCCAGCTCCCCGACTCCGGGGTCAAAATCGTGGGTGAGGGCGAGGTCAATGGCGATCAGCGGCTGGGGCGAATCTGCACGGACCAGGGCCAGTTCGTCCGCCTCAACCCGGGTGTCCGAACCGCTGCAACCGATCATGACGTCAGCGGCGGCCACGGCAGGCCGGAGAGACTCTTCGTCCAGGGCGGTGCCCCCGCGGGTGGCCACAAAGCCTTCGGCACGGCCGGAGGAGGAGAAAACGGAAATGTCGGTGCAGCCACGCTCACGCAGCAGCGCCATGGTGGCACCGGCGTAGGCGCCGGTCCCGAAGACCACCACCTTTTTGGTGGTCCAGTCAGGGTTCTCGGAAAGATCGGTGGCGAGGTCGAGAGCCACAGAGACGATGGACAGGCCTCGGGATCCGAGGGCAGTCTGGGCGCCCACGTCCTTGGCCGTCTTGGACGCGGCCTGGAACAGCCGGACCAGGCCCGAACTGGCGGTGCCTTCGTGCTGCGCGGTGATGAGGGCGCGCCGCACCTGGCCAGCGATCTCGCGTTCGCCGACGACGGCCGAGTCCAGTCCGGCGCTCACTGCGAAGAGGTGCTGGGTGACTTCGGGGCCCGTACGGGTACTGAAGGAGCGCGAGACGAGCGGTTCGCTCAGTCCACTGGCTTCGCTGATCTGGGCAACGAGGGCGGCGCGTGCGGCTTCCACATCGTCCGGATGGGGGGCCTCGCCGTAGATTTCGTACCGGTTGCAGGTGGCAAGGACAACCGCACCCGTCACTGCCGGCGATCCGGAGAGGGCGGATGTGGCGATCTCCGAAGCACCGTTGCTCAACTGAGCAACGGTCTCAAGATCGATGTCGGCGTGTGTAGCCACCAATGAAAAAAGAACCACAGCAGGTCAATCATAGCTTTTTCGTTCCGCGGTAGAACAACTGTCCGGCCCGGGAGTGGCAGCCGGGGCCTGTGATTCCTGACACGGGGCGGGCAGTGGGCTTTAGCGTGACAGCCTGTCGTTATCTTTTGACGCCGTTATTGGGCACAATCGGAGGCATGACTTCCAGCCCTGCCATGTCCGCTGCCGGCGCCCTCGCCGCAGACCATCCGCTCATGGACGGCCGCACGGCTGACTCGCCGCTGATTACGGCCTACCGGGGCGGCAAGCCGTCCAGGCGCCCCGTCTGGTTCATGCGGCAGGCAGGGCGCTCCCTTCCGGAATACCTGAAGGTCCGCGAAGGCATCGCCATGCTGGACTCCTGCCTCCGCCCGGAACTGGCGTCGGAGATCACGCTCCAGCCGGTCCGCCGCCATGACGTCGATGCCGGTATCTTCTTCTCCGACATTGTTATTCCGCTCAAGCTGGCCGGCGTGGGCGTGGACATTGTGCCCGGCGTGGGCCCGGTCCTGGACAAGCCGGTGCGGACAGCGGCTGACGTTGCCGCCCTGCCGCAGCTGACGTGGGAGGCGCTGGAACCCATCCGGGAAGCTGTGCGCCTCACGGTGGCCGAACTCGGCAAAACACCCCTGATCGGCTTCGCCGGGGCCCCCTTCACCCTGGCGGCCTACATGGTGGAAGGCAAGCCCTCCCGCGACCACCTCGGGCCGCGGACCATGATGCACGCTGACCCCGAAACGTGGAGCGCGCTGGCCAACTGGGCTGCTGACGCCTCCGGGATGTTCCTCCGGGCCCAGCTCGAGGCGGGTGCCTCCGCCGGCCAGCTCTTCGACTCCTGGGCGGGCTCCCTGGGCCTGGCCGACTACACCAAATACGTAGCCCCTGCCTCCGCGCGTGCCCTCGACCATGTGCGGCACCTTGGCGCGCCGCTCATCCACTTCGGTACCGGAACCTCCGAGCTCCTGGTGGCCATGCGCGATGTGGGCGTGGACGTGGTGGGGGTCGACTATCGCCTTCCGCTGGATGAGGCCAACCGCCGTCTGGGCGGGTCCGTTCCCCTGCAGGGCAACATCGACCCCGCCCTGTTGTCTGCCCCGTGGGAGATCCTCGAGGCCCACGTGAGAGCTGTCATCAAGGCAGGCTCAGCGGCTCCGGGCCACGTCCTCAACTTGGGCCACGGCGTCCCTCCGGAAACCGACCCTGCCGTCCTGACCCGGGTTGTAGAGCTCATCCACTCCATTTCCCCGGAGTAAATTGTGGACGCCAACAAGGCCGGGACCGTGGGCGCCCTGGTGCTGGGCGGGGGGATCGCAGGGTTGCTGTCCGCCCGGGAACTTGCCGCTGCCGGGCACAGGGTAACCGTCCTTGAAGCGGGCCAGGAGTGGGGTGGTTGCGTGGGCAGCCACTCGGTTGCCGGCCTTACTCTGGACAGCGGGGCCGAATCCTTCGCTACCCGCTCCGACGCGGTCGCCGCCCTGGCCGGCGAACTCGGCCTTTCCAGCAGGGTCGTCCAGCCCCGGCCCGGCGGCGCCTGGGTGCAGCTCCCGGACGGACCCCGCGAACTTCCCAAAACCGGTGTCCTGGGCATCCCCGCCAACCCGTGGGACCCGGAAGTACGCCGCACCCTGGGCCTGCTTGGTTCCCTCCGGGCGTCGCTGGACAGGATACTGCCCGTCTCCACAGGCGCGGCCGCGGACGTTGTCAGCGTGGCTGCGCTGGTGAAGGCAAGGATGGGCGGCCGGGTCCTGGAGCGTCTCGTGGCGCCGGTAGTGGGAGGCGTCCACTCAGCCGATCCCGCCCTGCTCGACGTCGACATGGTGGCACCGGGACTCCGGGACGGACTCCGCAAGCACGGCTCGCTGGCCGCCGCCGTAGCCGCCCAACGGCGCAATAGTGCCGGACCCGCCAAGGCAGGTTCCGCCGTCGCCGGCCTGGAAGGCGGTATGCACACCTTGGTCACCGCGCTGGTCGGCGATCTCCGCGCCCGGGACGTCACGCTCCTCACCGGCACACGTGCTGTGTCCGTAGCCAGGACAGCGGAAGGCTGGCGCGTGGAGGCTGCCGGAAAGACGTACGACGCCGGCCTGCTGGCAGTTGCCGTCGATGGTCCGGCCGCCGTCGGCCTGCTGGAGCCAGCGGTTCCCGCCATCGCGGGCAAGAAGCCGGGCTCGGGGCCCGACGTGCAGCTTGTCACGCTGGTACTGGACAAGCCTGAGCTGGACAGCCGTCCGCGCGGCACCGGCATCCTCGTAGCGCCCCAGACCCCCGGCGTCCGGGCCAAGGCCCTGACGCACGCGACCGGCAAATGGGACTGGCTCGCGGAAGCCGCGGGTCCCGGACGGCATGTCCTTCGGCTCTCCTATGGGCGCGTCGTGGGGACCGGCAGCCAGGCCGCCGGCCTTGATACCGATGACGAGCTCCTGGCCGCGTCACTGATCGACGCTTCGGCGCTGCTGGGCGTTGGGATCAGCCGGCAGGACGTTGTGGACTGGGACGTGATCCGGTGGCCCGGCTCCCTGCCGTTTGCCGCCGTCGGACACCGGGCGCGGGTGACCGCGATCCGGAAAGCCTGCACCGCAGCCGGTGGCCTGGCCCTGGTGGGTGGCTGGGTAGCGGGCAACGGACTCGCCGCAGTGGTATCCGACACAAAAGACCAGATCCGGAAGCTCACTGCCTGAACGTTGTTACTGGTCAGCCCGGCGAGTCCCTTTCACGGACCTCCCGGTGGCCGCCGTGCCGGGCTTTCGCCGGCTTTCATTTCCCCTCGGGGCATCGTTAGGGTCGATGACTATGGTTCAACACAAGTCCGAGCTTTCAATGTCCCGGACTGGTATCCATGGGGGAATCCGGCGCGGCGCTGCAGCCGCTGCAATCGGAGCGGTACTGGTTCTGTCCACAGGCGTCCCGGCGTCCCAAGCCACGGAAGGAACAGGCGATCCCGTTGACCCTGCGGCTCCGGCCGTGGACACCGCATCCCTGCCTCTGGTGGTCCCGCTGACGGCGCAGTCTGCCGAGGCGCGAGGGGACGCAGCCGGGCGGAACCGCGACAAGAGCCGCAGCGCTCTTGGTCACGACACCCCTGATGCACCTCCGGCGGCCACTGCCTCCGCTTCGGTCTCGGCCGTTCCCTCGGCGCTCCTTCCGGCCATCACCGCCACACTGTCGCCCAATCTGAGGTCGGCGCCGGCGACTACCACTAAGCCCTCACCCGTCCCGACGGCGGACGCTTCAACGTCCAGCACTCCGACCGCCACCAGGCCTGCCACGTCCGCTCCTTCGGGCTCCGCCGCGCCGCAGGGACCTTCTGCGTCTCCCGCTTCCCCGGCCCAGACCTCCGCCCCGGCATCTTCCGCCGCCGGAACCACGGCGCCAGGGACGCCTGCTGCCACCCCGTCAGCTGCGGCCCCTGCAGGGCCGGCCACCGGCGGGCAAGCTTCGGATGCACAGGAAACGCCGGCGGCTTCGGCGGGTGCCACGGCAGAGCAGCGCAGCCCGGCCGGATCGGGCCAGGCAGACCTTCCGGGGGCCGCCAACGGCCAGTCCGGAACCGAAGCACCCGCAGGAACTGCCTCCAGCGCGGCAACAGCCCCGCAGGCGCCGCTCAATGCAGTGCCGCAGCCCGATTCGAAGTGGACGCCGTCCTATGGTGGAGCCACCCAGGCCAGCAGCGTGCGGAGCAACGCAGAGCTGAATACGCAGGCGGAGCCCAAGAGCGCACTGGTCTGGCTGGGCTCGGGACTGGTGGGAGTGGCCGGGGCTGCGGGGCTGGTCTTTTTCCGCCTGCGGAATCCCTAGGACCGGCCCCCGGCCCGGAGGGAAACGGGCGGGCATGTGACATTAAGCACTTCTACGCTGTGTAGAACTCGCTGGTTTCGACTTGGCGGGTATGAAGGGGCAAACTTGTAACCATGAGCCACACTTCTGCCGAATCTGTCACTAAAACCGAAGAATCAGCCGAGCAGTTCTTCACCCTCTGGACGGTCTTCAAGCGCTCCGAAACCCTGATCCGCAGCGCTGATGCTGCCACGGACTTTGAAGCGCTGCTGGAACGGCTGGCCCAGGGCGGAGTGACACACCGCGGCAGCTACGATGTTTCGGCCATGCGTGCAGACGCGGACGTGATGGTGTGGCTCCACGGACCCAAGCCTGAAGCCCTTCAGCAGGCCATCCGGGACATCCGCCGCAGCACGCTGTTCGCCGGAACCGAGATTGTCTGGTCAGCCATGGGTGTGCACCGCGAGGCTGAGTTCGCCAAGAACCACACTCCTGCATACTCCCGGGGCGTCGCGCCGGCCGAGTGGCTTTGCGTGTACCCCTTCGTGCGCTCGTACGAGTGGTACATCCTGCCGGAGGCCGAGCGAGGCAAGATGCTCCGCGACCACGGCCTGCTGGGCCGCGACTTCCCGCAGGTCATCTCTAACACGGTCTCTTCCTTCGCCCTGGGCGACTGGGAGTGGATCCTGGGCCTGGAGGCGCCCGAGCTGGTGGACCTGGTGGACCTCATGCGCCACCTGCGCGCCACTGAGGCCCGAAACCACGTCCGCGAGGAAATTCCGTTCTACACCGGCCGCCGCATTTCGGCCGCAGAGGTCGCCGAGGTGCTCGCATGAGCCCGCTCGAAGCGCGTGAACCGGCCGAAATTACGGCGGTGAACCCCGTCACCGAGGCAGGACGGATGGCGCCAAAGAACTACGACGCCGTCCTGCTGGCCTCCTTCGGGGGTCCCGAGGGCCAGGAGGACGTCATCCCCTTCCTCCGCAACGTCACCCGCGGCCGCGGCATCCCGGACGAGCGCCTCGAGGAAGTATCACACCACTACCGCGCCAATGGCGGCATCAGCCCCATCAACCAGCAGAACCGTGAACTGAAGGCAGCCCTCGAGGCCGAACTTTCCGCCCGCGGAATCGACCTTCCCGTGCTGTGGGGCAACCGCAACTGGGCACCGTACATCCCGCAGACCCTCCAGGATGCGTACGACGCCGGGCACCGCCGCCTCCTGATGGTCACCACAAGTGCCTACTCCTGTTACTCCAGCTGCCGCCAGTACCGCGAGGACATCGGCATGGCACTGACCGAAACCGGCCTGGACGGCAGGCTCGAGGTGGACAAGGTGCGCCAGTACTTCGACCACCCCGGCTTCGTGGAACCCTTCATCGAAGGCACCGCCGCCGGCCTGGCTTCGGTCCGCGAGCAGCTCGCCGCCGCCGGCACCCCGGACGCGCCGGTCCAGATCCTGTTTGCCACCCACTCCATCCCCACCCGGGACGCCGAGGCTGCAGGCCGGTCAGAGGGCGAACCGCGCGAATTCGACGAGGGTTCGGCCTACGTGGCCCAACACCTGGCCACCGGTGCCGCAGTAATGCAGCGTGTCGAAGAGGAATCCGGCCTCACTGCGCCGTGGTCCCTGGTGTACCAGTCCCGTTCCGGCGCCCCGCACGTGCCCTGGCTGGAGCCGGACATCAACGACGCCATCGAGGAATTGGCCGGGCAGGGCGTGAAGGGCATTGTTATTGTGCCGCTCGGGTTTGTCAGCGACCACATGGAAGTCGTCTGGGACCTGGATACCGAAGCCCTGGAAACCTGCGCTGACCTTGGCCTTGCCGCCACCCGCGTGCCCACACCCGGCACGCACCGCAAGTTCGTCAACGGCCTCGTGGACCTGATTTCCGAGCGGACGGTGGCCAACAACATCAGTGAACGTCCTGCCGTCACCTCCCTCGGGCCTTGGTACGACGTCTGCCGGCCAGGCTGCTGCGCAAACTTCCGCGGCGAAAAGCCAACCATCGCCGGTGCGGACACCACCGTGGGCACGGGCCACGATCCGTACCCGGGTGAAGCCGCAGCCGGCCAGGCAGGCGCCGCCGCTTCCAATACTGCCGGGGGAGCGCCGCAGCAGTGACGGTCCGCATCGGAACCCGAGCCAGCAAACTTGCACTCACCCAGACGCAGCAGACGGCGGACCAGCTGGCCGCCGTCGGAGGCTTCCCGGTGGAGCTCGTCCACATCAGGACCGACGGCGATGTCCTCACCGGTTCCCTGTCGCAGATGGGCGGCACCGGCGTTTTCGTCGCCGCCCTGCGCGACGCGCTGCTGCGCAGCGAGTGCGATGTGGCGATCCACTCACTCAAGGACCTGCCCACCGGCGCCGCCGTGGGGCTCAGCCTGGCGGCCACCCCGAAGCGGGTGGACGTCCGCGATGTCCTGTGCGCCCGTGACGGGCTCAAGCTTGCCGATCTCCCGTCCGGAGCGACGGTAGGGACGGGTTCACCCCGCCGGGCCGCCCAGCTCCGCGCCGCCCGCCCGGACCTGGACATCAAGGACATCCGCGGCAACGTGGACACCCGCCTGGGCAGGGTCCCCGGGCTGCCGGGCAACGCCACTTCCGAGGTGGTTCCGGGAAAGTCCTGCGACCTCGATGCTGTAGTACTGGCCGCAGCCGGCCTGGAACGCATCGGCCGGCTCGACGCCGTCAGCGAGTTCCTCGAACCAGACGTGATGCTCCCCGCCGCCGGCCAGGGATCGCTTGCCATCGAGTGCCGCACCGCAGATGCCCCGCCTCGGCCGGGCTCTGCAGAAGGCTCCAAGGAAGTCCTGGCCCAGGCACTGGCCGCCTTGGATGATCCGGACACCCGGCTGGCTGTCACTGCCGAACGCGCACTGCTGGCCCGCCTCGAGGCAGGGTGCGCGGCACCCGTGGGCGCGTACGCCTACCGCAAGGGCAGCATGCTCCACCTCGAAGCCGTAGTGTGCGCCGTGGACGGCACCGCTTCAGTCAGGGACAAGCGTGCAAGCGACGGCCTGACGGAAGTGGGCGCCACACTGCTGGGCATCGAACTCGCTGAGGTCCTCCTGGCCGCCGGTGCCGCCGACATTGCAGACCTGCAGGCTTCCTGAGCCTGCCATGGGACTGCTTTTCCGCCCCGTCAGGAATCCCCTTCCAGAGGAGGCATGAGTATGCCCGCAAACGCATCAGGCAGCGGTTCCAGTCCCGGCACGCCAGCTGGCAAACCGCTTGATGGAGTGCGGGTCCTGATCACCCGCAGCCCGGAACGTTCGCTGCCTCTTGTGGCGGCCCTTCAGGAAGCCGGCGCGCAGGCGGTGCTGCTGCCGCTGATCGATTTCGAACGCGCCGCGGACCAGCATTCACTGGACGTGGCCTGCGATGCACTGGGCGCCGGTGCCTTCGACTGGCTGGTGGTCACCAGCGCCACCACGGTCCATGTACTCCTGGCCAAGGCGGCCGAACGAGGCCTCAGCCTGCGGCAGTGGATTCCTGCCGGGACCCGGATCGCTGCCGTGGGGCCGGCGTCCCGGAACCTCCTGGAAAGCGCCGGCCTGCCGGTGGAACTGACGCCCAGGGAAGAACAATCTGCGGCGGGGCTCCTTGAAGTATGGCCGGCCGGTGCCGGGAAGGTCCTGCTGCCCCAGGCGGACATCGCACCGGCCCGGCTCGCCGAAGGGCTGACGGCGGCAGGCTGCCTCGTCACGGCGGTCACCGCCTACCGGACCGTTGATTACCCGGCGGCAGCGGAGCGCAGGCTCGCCATCCCGGCGGAGGACGGGGGACCCGGACAGGTGCCGCCGTCGTACTCCCTACTGGCGCCGGAAGCAGCGGCCGCGGAAATCGAAGCCGGACAAATTCAGGCCGTGGTGGCCGCCTCGCCCAGCGCGGTGCGGCGGATCCATGCGCTCTCGCCGCTGCACGGCTGCCGGCTGGTGGCCATTGGACGGTCGACGGCGGAACAGGCCGCCGCGCTTGGCCTTCCTGTGGCGGCCATCGCCGCAGAGCCCACGCCGCAGGGGCTGGTAGCCGCCGTCGAGATGGCGCTCGCCCCGGGATGACGGCGGGGTGAGCCGCAGGTTGCGGACATCCGCCAGCGGGTACAAACACTTTCCACAGACAACGTGAAGGACGTCGAACATGACATTTCCGAGCCAACGCCCCCGCCGCCTGCGCACTACTCCGGCCATGCGCCGGCTGACAGCTGAAACCCGGCTGGCGCCGGCCGAGCTGATCCTTCCCGCGTTCATCCGTGAAGGCCTGGCTGAGCCCAACCCGATCACGTCCATGCCGGGCGTTGTGCAGCACACCACTGACACGCTGAAACGGGCCGCGGCGGAAGCCGTTGAGCTGGGCCTGGGCGGAATCATGCTGTTCGGCATCCCCGAAACCCGGGACGCGGAGGGCACTGCCTCCCTTGATCCTGAGGGGGTCCTGAACAAGGCCATCCGGGATGTCCGGGCGGAGGTCGGCGATGACCTGGTGATCATGAGCGACGTGTGCCTGGACGAGTTCACGGACCACGGGCACTGCGGGGTGCTGGACGCCGACGGCTACGTGGACAACGACCGGACCGTTGAGATTTACGCCCGGATGGCAGTGGCCCAGGCCGACGCCGGCGCCCACATGCTGGGCCCCTCCGGAATGATGGACGGCCAGGTAGCCGCCATCCGGTCAGCGCTGGACCAGGCCGGGCACACCAACACCTCGGTTGTTGCCTACGCCGCCAAGTACGCCTCGGCCTTCTACGGTCCGTTCCGCGAAGCTGTGGACTCGCAGCTCAAGGGTGACCGGCGGACGTATCAGATGGACGCCGGCAACCGGACCGAAGCCCTCCGGGAGGTGGAACTGGACCTCGCCGAGGGAGCGGACGTGGTGATGGTGAAGCCCGCTATGAGCTACCTGGACATCGTTGCCGACGTGGCCGCCATGAGCCCGGTCCCGGTGGCCGCCTACCAGATCTCGGGGGAGTACGCGATGATCGAAGCCGCCGCTGCCAACGGCTGGATCGACCGCCGCGCGGCCATCACCGAATCGGTGCTGGGCATCCGCCGCGCCGGGGCCCACATGGTCCTGACCTACTGGGCCGCTGAGCTGGCCGGCTGGCTGAAGGAGTCCTGATGACTGAAGTCCCGGCCAGCCCCACAGCGCCCGTTGGCCCGCAACGGATCCTGCTGGGGCTGAACACCTTCGGCGACGTTGGCGAGAACCCGGACGGCAGCCCGCAGCCGCATGCCCGGGTGCTGCGCCAGCTGCTGGAACAGGCGGAACTGGCGGACGCCGTCGGACTTCACGCCTTTGGGGTGGGGGAGCACCACCGCAAGGACTACGCGGTGTCCGCGCCCGAGGTCTTCCTGGCGGCAGCCGCGGCCCGGACCACCCGGATCCGCCTCGGATCGGCTGTCACGGTGTTGAGCTCCGATGATCCCATCCGGGTGTTCCAGAGGTTCTCCACGGTGGACGCCCTCTCCAACGGACGGGCCGAGGTGATGCTGGGGCGGGGCTCCTTCATCGAATCCTTCCCGCTGTTCGGACTGGACCTTGCCGACTACGAGGTCCTGTTCGAAGAGAAGCTCGAACTGTTCGACAAGGTGCGGACACAGAAGCCGGTGCACTGGGAAGGCCGTACCAGGCCCGCCCTCGCCGGCCTGAGCGTCTACCCGCCCCTGGAACACCACCTGCTGCCCACCTGGATCGGCGTGGGCGGCACCCCTGAATCCGTGCTCCGCTGCGCGCAATACGGCTACCCCATCATTTTCGCGATCATCGGCGGGCAACCGCGCAGCTTCCGGCCGCTGGTGGACCTGTACCGGGAAGCCATGGCCAAATACGGCCACCCCATGCAGCAAATAGCCACCCACTCCCCGGGGCACGTGGCCGAGACCGACGAACAGGCCCGGGAGGAACTCTTCCCCCACTGGCTGAAGCTGCGGAACAAGCTGGGAGCCGAACGCGGCTGGGGACCCGCCGGACGGGGCGAGTTCGACGCCCTTTGCGCTCCGGAGGGGGCCCTCTATGTCGGTTCGCCGGAAACGGTGGCGCAAAAAATCGTCCAGCTCAAGCAGAACCTGGGCGTGGACCGCTTCGACTTCAAATACAGCAACGGCCCGCTGCCGCACTCGGCGATGATGCGCTCCATCGAGCTGCTGGGTACGCAGGTGATGCCCCGGGTGGCAGAACTGCTGGCCGCCGATAGCCAGCCGGCAAACTGAGAGAATAGGAACCATGACTTCCAGCAATCCTCGCAACGAGGCACTCTTCGACCGCGCCCGCCAGCTGATGCCGGGCGGGGTCAACTCCCCGGTCCGCGCCTTCGGGTCCGTGGGCGGGACGCCGCGCTTTATGGTTTCCGCCAAAGGCCCGTACCTGACCGACGCCGACGGCAAGGAATACGTGGACCTGGTCTGCTCGTGGGGCCCGGCGCTGCTCGGCCACGCGCACCCCGCCGTGCTGGAGGCCGTCCACGCCGCCGTGGACCGCGGGCTCTCCTTCGGCGCGTCAACGCCTGATGAGGCCAATCTGGCGGAAATCGTCAAAGAGCGCGTACCCGCCGTTGAACGCCTCCGGATGGTCTCCACCGGCACCGAAGCCACCATGACCGCTGTCCGGCTGGCCCGCGGCTTCACCGGCCGCAACCTCATTATCAAGTTTGCCGGCTGCTACCACGGCCACCTGGACGGCTTGCTCGCCGCTGCCGGCTCCGGCGTGGCAACCCTCGCCCTGCCCGGTTCCGCCGGTGTTACCGAGGCTACGGCCGCGGAAACCCTAGTGCTGCCGTACAACGACCTCGCGGCCGTCAAGGAAGCGTTCGCCACCCACGGGCCCAACATCGCTGCCGTGATCACCGAGGCCGCGCCGGCCAACATGGGCGTGGTAACACCTGAAGAAGGCTTCAACCTGGGCCTGTCCAGGATCACCCGGGAACACGGCGCGCTGCTCATTGTGGACGAGGTCCTCACCGGATTCCGCACCGGGTACTCGGGCTACTGGGGCCTCACCGGCGGGGCGTCGGACGCTGCCGAGCCATGGACGCCGGACCTGCTCACCTTCGGCAAGGTCATCGGCGGAGGAATGCCGACGGCGGCCCTCGGCGGGCGTGCCGACGTGATGGATTACCTCGCCCCCACCGGCCCCGTGTACCAGGCCGGCACCCTGTCCGGAAACCCGGTGGCCATGGCCGCCGGCGTGGCCACGCTGACCCACGCCACGCGTGACGTCTACTCCTTCATCGACGTCCGCTCGCTGGAGCTGTCCTCGGCGCTGTCCAATGCCCTGGACGCCGCCGGTGTGGACCACTCCATCCAGTTCGCCGGAAACCTGTTCTCGGTGGCGTTCGGCACCTCCGCCCACGGAGTCCACAACTACGCCGACGCCCAGGCACAGGAAGCCTTCCGGTACGCGCCGTTCTTCCACTCCATGCTGGAATCCGGCGTTTACCTGCCGCCGTCCGTCTTCGAAGCCTGGTTCCTGTCCGCCGCGCACGACGACGCCGCCATGAACCGGATCTTCGACGCCCTCCCCGCCGCGGCAAAGGCTGCCGCAGCCGCCCAGGGGTAGAGACCCCGGCGAATCCCGCCGTCGTCCGCTCCTCTCCCACGAGATAAAAGGAAATCCCGCCGCGTGGGACTGCCGTTAAATGCCATCTCGGTGGAGATAAAAGAAATCCCCGGTTGCATTCCGCAACCGGGGATTTTCTTTTCGGAATCAGAACTACAGGACGTCCGAGAGGAAGCCCCTGAGGCGCTCGGTTTCCGGGGCGCTGAAGATTTTCTCGGGCGGACCGGACTCCACCACCACTCCGGCGTCCATAAATGTCACGGTGTCCGACACATTGCGGGAGAAGCCCATTTCGTGGGTCACCACCACCATGGTCATGCCGCCCTTCGCGAGGTCGGTCATCAGCGCCAGGACGCCCTTGACCAGTTCGGGGTCCAGCGCGGAGGTGGCCTCGTCAAAGAACATCACCTCCGGCTTCATGGCCAGTGCGCGGGCGATGGCAACGCGCTGCTGCTGGCCGCCGGAGAGGTTCGCCGGACGGGCTTCAGCCTTGTGCTTCAGGCCCACCAGGTCCAGCTGCTCCAAGGCTTCGGCGCGGGCCTGGTCCTTGGACAGCTTGCGCAGCTTCCGCAGCGCCAGGGACACGTTGTCCACCACCGTTTTGTGCGGGAACAGGTTGAACTGCTGGAACACCATGCCGATCCGCTGCCGGAGCTCATCCGGATTGTCCTTCAGGACCGAACGGCCATCGAGGAGGATATCGCCCTGGTCCGGCTCGATCAGCCGGTTCATCACCCGAAGGAGCGTGGACTTGCCGGAACCGGACGGGCCGATCACCGAGGCTGTGGTGCCCTTTTCCACGTGCAGGTCAATGCCGCGCAGGACGTGGTTGTGCCCGAACGAGAGGTGCAGGTTCTTGCCGGTCAGGGTTCCGGAAGCGAATTCCGTCATGCCTGTGCCCCCTTGCCGATTGGTGCCGCCAGCTCATCCGGTTCCTTCTTTTCCGGCTTGCCGGTGCGCAGCCGGTTGTCGATGAAGTTCACGAAGTGGGTGAGCGGGACGGTCAGGATCAGGTACAGCACACCGGCTGCCACCAGCGGTGAGAGGTTGCCCGTGTTGGCCATGGCGTCGTTGCCGATCCGGAAGATTTCCCGGTCGGAAGCTGCGAGGCCGAGCATAAACACCAGCGAGGAATCCTTGAGCAGCGAGATGAACTGGTTCACCAGCGCGGGAAGGACCCGCCGGATGCCCTGCGGCACCACCACGAGGCGCATCGAACTGCCGTAGCTGAAACCCAGCGCCCGCGAGGCCTCCAACTGCCCCTTCTCCACGCTCTGGATGCCGGAGCGGAAGATCTCACCGATGTAGGCGGCCGCGATCAGTGTCAGGGCAAGGATGCCCAGCGGGTACGGGTTCCGGGACCCGGTGATTTCCCGGGCAATGGGGCTAAGCCCGATCCCGATCACCAGGATCACCAGGATGGCCGGGAGGCCGCGGAAGATGTCGGTGTAGATGCGTGCCACCCAACGGGCTCCCGCATTGCGGGAGATACCCATCATGGCCAGCCCCAGCCCCAGCAGGGAGCCGAGGATGCCCGAGGCAACGGCCAGGATCAGGGTGTTGGGCAAGCCCACCATGAGCAGGGCGGGAATGACTTTGGCCATTTCCTCCCAGTTGAAGAAGGTGTCAGCCAGCTGGTCCAAGAGATCCATAAACGTCCCGGCTCAATCAGCTCTGGGGAACCGTGGCGGCCTTGCTGCCCGGCTTCCAGTCAGTCGGCATCTCGCGGTCCGGGTACCATTCCTTGGTCAGTTTGGTCCAGGTCCCGTCGGCGATGACAGCGTCCAGGCCGGAGTTCAGCGCGTCGATCAACGGCTGGTTGTCCTTGGCCACGGCGTAGGCGGTGAAGTTCTGGGTGTTGACGACGGATTCGACGATCGCGGTGCCGTCGCCTTCCTTGACCTGGCCGGTGGCCTGCTGCGACGGGGCCACCCAGGCGTCCACCTGGCCGTTGCGCACGTTGGCGTAAACAGTGGCGTAGTCCGGGAAACGGATCGGCTCAAGCTTGAGGGTGTTGGTGACGTAGTCATCCTGGACGGTGCCCTGGACCACGCCGATGCGCAGATCGCCCTTCAGGTCCGCGAAACCCTTGATGCCGCTGTCGGTCTTGGCAACCACGGCCATGAAGCCGAAGTCATAGCCGTTGGTGAAGCCAACGTTCTGGCGGCGGGCGTCCGTGGTGGAGATGGAGGAGGACCCGACGTCGAACTGCTTGGTGGAAACCTGGGAGAGCAGGGCGGAGAAGTCCGTGGCAACGAATTCGACCTCAAGGCCGAGCTTGCCGGCGATGGCGCGCAGCAGTTCGTTGTCGTAGCCGGTGAACTTGCCGGAAGGGTCAATGAAGATGTTCGGCGGGGCGTCCGAGAGGGTGCCCACCTCGAGTTTGCCTTCGGTGTTCAGGCCCAGCTTGGACTTGTCGATCTGGTCCACCGGGGTAACGCTGGCGGTGGTGTATTTGTCCAGCGTCTGCTGGTCGCTGCCGGCGAGGGCGTCCGTGGGGGTGCCGCTCGGCTGGGCGGATCCTGAGCCGCACGCTGCCAGGGAAACCGCCAGGGCGATTGCCACGGGAGCGGTTGTCAGCCACTTCATCGCTTTGATTTTCATCAGGTAGTCGCTTTCATTGAGTCATAAGTCAACCGGGCCGCAAGGCTGCGCTGGTGGCGCCTGGCACCTGCCCGGTGCTGGTCAAGCTGGGCCAGGGCAGGGGTGACCGCAAAACTAAATTGTCTCACTTCACCCTTTTGCGACCGTGAGCTGAATAATTAGGAGCCAGCAGCACAGAAAGGCCGAATAAAGTTCGGATAACCTCTCCGAGCTGCTTGCAGCTGCTTTAAGAGCAGCCTGCCCAGCGAATCCTGAGGTGAAGAATTCCGCCCGGTTATGAAGCGATGTGACTGATATCTCTGTGGGAATCGGCCGGCCTGGCTAAAAACCGCCGGTGCTGGCGTCCTGCGGCGGGAGCACAGGCCAGTCGCCCTCAATAACGGCAGCGGGTTTGGTCTTGCGCAGGTAGCCCTGGAAGTCCTCGGCCTGGCTCACAGCCCAATCCACCTGAAGCTGGTGCAGCTGACTGGCCGGCATGCTGAGTTTGGGAAACTTGCCGGCCATGGCGTCCAGGACCCGCAGTGTTGCCAGGGCATCCGCAGCAGACGTGTGGGCATTGTCCAGGACCACACCGTATTCTTCGCACAACGCCGTGAGGGTGCGCTTGCCCTTGCGGTAGCGGTCCACCTGCTTGTTCATGATGTACGGGTCCAGGACCGGAAACCGGGTAAGTTGCGGCACCCCGTAGCGGGCTGATTCGGCCGCGAGCACGGTGAAGTCGTAGCTGGCGTTGAACGCGATGACGGGGACGCCGTCGTCGAACAGGGCCTGGAGTACGGCCGCAAGTTCCTGGGTCACTTCATGGGCCGGCCGGCCGTCGCGCCTGGCCTGCTCAGTGGTGATGCCGTGGACGTCACTGGCCTCGGTGGGAATGTCGACGCCCGGATCCGCCAGCCACTCATGCTCCGCGATGACGTCGCCCTGGTGGTCCACCACTGTGACAGATGCGGTGACAATTCGGGCCGCACGCGAGTTGCGTCCGGTGGTTTCGAGGTCGAAGGCTGCGCGGGGGAGGGTGTTCCAGGTGCTCATGAATCCACGCTAAGGGGGACCGCCGACAATTCCCGGGAGCGCCACTGCCGATAGATTGGATCAATGCGGATTGAGTATGTGGAGGCGGTATTGGCCATCGTGCGGCTGGTACCACCGGGGTCCGCAGTCTCGTACGGTGACGTCGCCGAACTCCTGGGATCGGGCGGGCCCAGGCAGGTTGGCTCGGTTATGAGCCACTACGGCAGTGGCGTTCCCTGGTGGCGGATCCTCAAAGCGAGCGGACACGCGCCCGAAGGCCATGATGCGGAAGCGCTCCGCCACTACCGGCAGGAGGGAACCCCCCTCCGCGGCGCTTACGAGGCCTACCTGCGAACGGGGGAAGGCTCCTGGCGCGTGGACCTGGCGGCTGCGCGATGGGCCCCGAATGATGGAGACTTTGAGCACATCGACACAATTGCGGCCCAGCTTGAGCGCGCGCTCCGGCAATTGTCGGTGGCTGATGATGGAATGTCGGCGTGACAGTAACAGTTCCTTTTACAGATCCGCTTGACGAGTACCGTGAACCGGCAGATTCCGGCACCGGATTCGATGCGTTTCCGGGCGCCGTGCACGACGACGGCGCCCTGGCTGCGGATGCAGGGCGCCAGGGTGCGCCGGGCTTTGCGGGCCTCAGGTTGCTGCCGCCGCGGCACCTCCATGCCGCGGCGCCGTCGCTGACGCCCGATCAACAGGCGGCTGTTGACGTGGCCCAGGGGTCCGGGCCTGTGCTGGTTCCGGGAGCGCCCGGAACGGGTAAATCCACTGTCCTCATCGAAGCGGCAGTCACACGCGTCTTTCGCGACGGTCTGGATCCCGAACGGATACTGATCCTGGCTCCCAGCAGGCTCGCGGCTGATTCCCTCCGGGACCGGTTCACGGCCCGGCTCGACAGAAGCCTCAGCACCACCCCCGCCCGGACGTGGGCGTCCTATGCCTTTGACGTGATCCGCCGGGCCAAGGCCGAGGGTGTGCTGCCGCTCGCAAGGCCGCCCCGGCTCCTTTCCGGACCGGAGCAGGACCTCATCATCAAGGAACTCCTTGAAGGCCACCGCCTGCCGGGACTGGAACTTCCCTGGCCTGACGATCTCGCAGGAGCGCTGGAAACACGCGGTTTCCGGCACGAGGTGCGCCAGCTCTTCGACCGCGTTATCGAATCGGGCCTGACCGCCGGTGACCTCGCGGACCTTGGCCGGCAGTGCGGCAGGCCGGACTGGTCGGCTGCCGCGGCTCTGTACGCCGAGTATCGGGACGTCCTTGACCTGCGAATGCCTGAGGCTTTTGATCCTGCCGGCATCATTACAGCTGCCCGCCAGGTCTTCCAGGATGCCCCGGATTTCCTTGCCGCCGAGCGTGCGCGGCTGCAGCTGATCGTGGTGGACGATGTTCAGGAAGCCAACCCCGCTGTCTTCGAGCTGCTGGCGGACATCGCCCGTGGGCAGGACTGCTACGTGGCCTCGTCGCCGGACACAGTAGTCCAGGGGTTCCGCGGAGCCCGGCCGGACCTGGTCGCGGAACTGCCCGGGCTGCTCTCACCAGGCATCCCGGTCTTGGAACGTCCGCTCCGATATGCACACAGGCACGCCCCTGAACTGACCGAAGCGTGGCTGGGGGTTGCGGGCCGGATCTCCCAGCGGGCCGGAGGACAGTTGGCCAGGCAGCTCGAGCCGGTGCAGGGCCGGCCGCACGGAGCGGTGGAGGCCCACCTTTTGCCGTCCCCCGTGCACGAGCTCAGGTACGTTGCCCAGCGGATCCTTGACCAGCACATCAACCACGGCCGGGACCTGTCCGAGATGGCGGTGATCGTGCGGAACGGGGCGCAGGTCAGTGAATTGCAGCGGTATCTGTCCGGCCAGGGGATTCCCGTCCGTGTTCCGGTAGCGGAATCTGCCGTCCGGGATGAGGTCGCAGTGCGTCCGCTGCTGGATGCCTTCGCCGTTGCCCTCGATCCTGACCTGCTGACCCCCGAAACGGCTGTATCCCTTCTGACTTCGCGGGTGGGGGGCGCCACCTCCATCGAGTTGCGCCGGCTGCGGCAATCATTGAGGCGAGAAGAGCTGCTGGGGGGAGGCGGACGCGCCAGCGATACCTTGCTCGTTGAGGCCCTCCTGGAGCCCGGTGCCCTGTCCACCCTTGGCCTGGAGGGCCGGGCCGCACGCCGCACGGCACGCATGATCCAAGCCGGCCGCCAGGCCGCCGCCGAACCGGGCGCCAACGCCGAGTCAGTGCTGTGGGCATTGTGGAACTCCACGGGCCTGGCTGCCGCCTGGACCGAGACGGCGCTCGCGGGCGGACCGCACGGAGCCCGCGCCGACCGCGATCTCGATGCCATGATGGCGCTGTTCCACACAGCGGAGCGCTACGTCGACCAGGTGCCCGGTGCCGGACCGGAGCAGTTCCTGGAATACCTGCTGAACCAGGAACTCCCCATGGACACACTGGCTGCCAGGGCCCAGATGGATGACGCCGTCGAGCTCATGACGCCCGCCAGCGCAGCCGGAAGGGAATGGCCGGTAGTCCTGGTGGCCGGCCTCCAGGAAGGTGTGTGGCCCAATACCCGGCTCCGCGGCGAGCTTCTGGGCAGCACCCTCTACGCCGATGCGGTGGAGCATGGAGTTGACTATGCGATGCAGCGGGACCCGCTGAGCCGGCTCCGGGATATCCGCTACGACGAACTGCGCAGCTTTTCCACGGCCGTGTCCCGGCCACGTGAACTCCTGATCTGCACCGCCGTCTCCTCCGAAGACGATCAGCCGTCTTCGTTCCTGGACTACGTGGCTCCGCTGGATCCGGGCCAGGAAGGCAGGGCATTCACACCGGTGGAACGTCCCATGACCCTGCGGGCACTCGTGGCCGAACTCCGGCAGTATGCCCAGCTGGACGGAAGGCATGAAGCTGAGGCTGCTGAAGCGGTGAAGGTCCTCGCGGGGCTGGCCGCTGCGGAGCCGCCGGTCCCTGGTGCGCATCCGGACAGCTGGTGGGCATTGCCGCCGCTGACGTCGTCCGCAGCTGTGGTTCCGGCCGGCGGAACGGTGTTTGTGTCGCCGTCGAAGGTGGAGACAGTCCGGAAGTCCCCGCTTGACTGGTTCGTGCAGGCCGCCGGAGGTGAGGCCGCCACCGACTTCGCCAGGAGCCTGGGCACGCTTGTCCATGCCATCGCCCAGGAACTTCCGGATGCATCGGGGGCAGAGTATGTGGCCGAGCTGGTCCGCCGCTGGCCGGCCCTGGGCATGAAGGACAACTGGGAGGGCCGGCTGGACTACCAGCGCGCGGAAGCGATGGTGCGGAAGCTTGCCCAGTACGTGCTGGTGATGAGGAGTGAGGGCCGGAGCCTGCTGGGCGTGGAACAGGACTTTGATGTGACCCTCCCGGAGGTGGCTGTTGATGATGGCCCGGCCCGGGCAGCGGTCCTTCGGGGGCAGGTGGACCGCCTGGAAATCGACCGTGAAGGCAGGCTGGTCATCGTGGACCTCAAAACCGGTAAGCGCCAGCCGGGCAAGGCGGAGCTGTCCGCTCATCCGCAGCTTGGCGCCTACCAGGCTGCGGTCCTCGCAGGGGGCTTCGACAACGGGGAGGGCAGTGCCCCCAATATTCCAGGCGGCGCAGTCCTTGCCCAGCTGGGGACCGGGGCCAAGAGTCCCGCCATCCAACAGCAGGATCCCTTGGATCCGCAGGAGAACTGGGCCATGGACATGGTGACGGAGGCCGCTGCCGTGATGGGCGGCAGCACTTTCGAAGCCAGGCATGACCCCTCCAAGGGGAGCCACGGCGGCCATGGCTGCCGGCTGCCGGAAGTGTGTCCTTTGTGCGTGCGGGGAAGGCAGGTTACGGAATGAGCCCGGATCCAAACGTGGACAGGCCTGGTGTTCCCGAACCGCGGTTCACCCCGGAAGAGCTTTCCGGGCTGCTGGGGGAGAAAAACGTTCCCACACCGGAGCAGTCCGCCATCATCAGCTCACCGCTGACGCCCCGGCTGGTCATCGCCGGCGCGGGGTCGGGCAAAACAGCCACGATGGCTGACCGCGTGGTCTGGCTGGTCGCCAACGGCTGGGTACGGCCGGAGGAAGTCCTGGGTGTGACGTTCACCCGGAAGGCCGCCGGCGAACTGGCCTCGCGGATACGTGCAAAACTGGCATCCCTGCAACGGCTGGCCGGCCAGGACGGCGGGCTCCGGTTGTTCCCCGAGCAGCCGGTCTCCAGCGATTCGCTGGAACCCAAGGTGTCCACCTACCATTCCTTCGCCAGCGGCATCGTGTCCGACTACGGGCTGCGGCTCGGCGTGGAACGGGACGTGGTCCTCCTCGGCGGCGCGCAGGCGTGGCAGCTGGCCAGCGAAGTGGTGGAAGCATACGACGGCGAATACACCCACTTCCGCGCTGCGAAATCCACTCTGGTCAAGGCCGTTATCCAACTCGCCGGCGAATGCGCGGAGCACCTCCAGGAGCCCGAGGACGTCGAAGCCTGGCTGATGGCGCGGCTTTCGGAGTTTGAATCCCTTCCGTATATGGCAGACAAAAAGAAGAACCCTCCCCAGGCGGCGGCCGAGCTTGCCGGGATGCTGCGCACCCGGGCCAGCGTGGCGGACATGGTGGGCCGTTATGCGGCGGCCAAGCGGGCGCGGGGTGCCCTCGACTTCGGCGACCTGGTGGCGCTCGCAGCCAAGGTGGCGCAGGATGTTCCCCTGGCGGCACAGATGGAACGGCAACGCTACAAAGTGGTGTTGCTCGACGAATTCCAGGACACCTCGTACGCGCAGCTGGTGCTGTTCTCGCGCCTCTTCGGCGGCGGCCATGCGGTGACTGCGGTGGGCGACCCGAACCAGTCCATCTATGGTTTCCGCGGGGCGTCGGCGGGGCAGCTCTTCCATTTCGTCCGAGAGTTCCCAGTGCGCACCGGACCTGCGGATGCACCCGGGAACTGGGCTCCGGCACCCACGTCCTACCTGACCACAGCCTGGCGGAACGGGCGGTCCATCCTGTCGGCAGCAAACGTGATGTCCGAGTCCCTGGGTAAGGCAGCCGCAGCGCGCGGACCGGCCGGCGGGGGCAGCGCACCCGGCGGAGGCGGGACGGCAGCCGCTGACGTCCCGCCATTGCAGCCCAGCCCGTACGCCGTCGACGGCACTGTGGTCCTGGGGCGGTTCGGCACCGATGTGGACGAAGCTGCCGCAGTGGCGGAGGACGTCCTCAAGTACCGGGTGACGGACTTTGAGCTGAAGCCGGACGGTACGCCCGTGCCCCCGGCCATCGCCGTGCTGTGCCGCCGCCGCGCCCAGATGGAAACCGTCCGGCGCCAGTTTGAGGCACGTGGTATCCCTTACGAAATCGTGGGGCTTGGCGGACTCCTGGACACCCCGGAGATCGTAGACCTGGTGGCCACCCTGCGTGTCCTCGCAGACCCCGGCCGATCCGATTCCCTGATGCGGCTCCTTGCCGGTGCCCGCTGGCGCATCGGTCCGGCTGACCTGATGGCCCTGCGGGACTGGTCCAGCCAGTTGGCGCGCCGGCGCGGACAGCCGGCCGTGCAGACTGGTAACGACCGGTCCATGGACGAGCAGCCCGACGACGGCAGCGACACCGTCCTGGAGGGGGACCTGACGGACGGTGCCAGCCTGGTGGAAGCCCTGGACTGGCTGCCGCGGGAGGGGTGGACGTCTGCTCACGGTCGTTCGCTCAGCGGTGCCGCGCGCGGCCGGCTTGCCCGCCTGTCGGCCGAGCTCCGGCAGCTCCGGGGCTACCTCGGCGATGACCTCACCACCCTTTTGGGTGAAGTGGAGCGCGCCATGCTGCTGGACATCGAGGTGGCGGCGCGGCCCGGCATCAGCATCCACCAGGCCCGCCGCAACCTCGATGCGTTCCAGGACGCAGCCGCCGGGTTCCTGCGGACGTCCCAGCGGGTGGATATCCTGGCTTTCCTGTCGTGGCTGGAGGCTGCGGCTGCGGAGGAAAACGGGCTGGAAGCGCCGGCCCCCGACGTCAACCGCGAAGCGGTGCAACTCCTGACGGTCCATGCATCCAAGGGCCTGGAATGGGACGTCGTTTTTGTTCCGGGGCTTAATGCAGGGGCCTTTCCCAGCGACAGGGACTCCCGCTGGAGCAGCGGCTCGGCCGCCCTGCCCTGGCCGCTCCGTGGCGACAGGGCAGATCTTCCGCAGTGGGACCTCGACCAGCCGGACCAGAAGGGCTGGCTGGACGCGGAAAAGGAATTCAAGGCCGCGGTCCAGGCCCATGGGGAATCGGAAGAACGCCGCCTTGCGTATGTGGCGTACACCAGGGCCAAGCACGTGCTGTGGGTATCGAGCGCCGCGTGGGTCGGATCCCGGGCAGGGCGGGCGGACATGTCGCCGTTCCTCGCCGAGCTCGAGCCGCTGGCAACTGTGGCTGGCAGCAAGGCTCCTGCCGCGGTAGTCCATCCGGCGTCGCAGGATGAAGCTTCCCTGCCGGAGTCCAGCCCGCTGACCCTGGAGACGGAAGTTGCCGGCTGGCCCTACGATCCCCTCGAGGGCCCGGTGGATCCGCGCACAGGGGACCGCCTGCGCCTGTCCTCCGGACGGCGCGAGGCCATGGAGGCCGCAGCAGCCAAGGTGCTCGCCGCACTGGAACACCACGGACAGGAGCCTCTCCCGGGAGCAGTAGCCCCCGGCGGAGACCCTGCCGACCGGCAGCTCAACGGGGTGGCGCGGGGATGGGCACGGGAAGCAGCGCTGCTGCTGGAACGCCGGTCCAGGAGGTCCGCCGGCCGCGATGTGCACCTTCCGGGCCACATCTCCGCCTCCACACTGGTGGAGCTGCGGGAGGACGCAACTGCAGTGCTGGGGAGGCTCCGCAGGCCCGTGCCGCGGGAACCCGGGATGTCAGCACGGAAGGGAACGGCCTTCCACTCATGGGTGGAGGAATACTTCGGCGCTGCAGGCATGCTCGACTTGGACGAAGCTCCCGGTTCCGATGACCACATCGACGCCGCCTATGACCTGGACGCCATGGTGGCAACGTTCAAGGCGTCCCCCTGGGCAAACCGGTCACCGGCCTTTGTCGAAGTGCCGGTGGAGACGCGCGTGGGAGATGTTGTGGTGCGCGGGCGGATTGATGCAGTGTTCCGCGATGCCGACGGCAGGTGGGACCTCGTGGACTGGAAAACCGGACGGCGGCCCTCCGCTGGCGCAGTGAAGACGAAAGCCGTGCAGCTTGCCGTGTACCGGCTGGCCTGGGCGCGGCTGAAGGATGTACCGCTGGAGGAGGTGCGGGCCGCCTTTTTCTACGTTGCAGACAACGAGGTGGTAAGGCCACACGATCTCGGATCAGCCCGCGAGCTGGAGCGGATCGTCAGCGCAGCCCTCAGTCCTTAGGCGCCACCCTAATTCCTGGTGGGATCGACGATGGAGATCGCCGCCGTGGACGTATCGTCCGGCCCTGCAGCGGCTTCAGCTGTGGTGCCAGGATCCTCCTGGCCCCGGTCGCCGTTGTCCTTCCCGGCCCCACCGTCAACGGCGGCGTCTGCGCTGGCAACCCCGGCCGGCGGCTCCACCGGAATAGGGGTGACGTGGACCGCCGGCAGGACCGGGGCGGGGACGGGCAGCGGCACCACCGTAACGGAGGGCACCGCACCGGCTGGACCGGCGTCGGCCGCCCTCACCACAGGCTCCGGCCCGGCAGCCGGGGCAGCGGTACCGCCGCCAACCGGGGCGGTCGCCGCGGGCTGCGGCTCAACACTGATGGGCTGCCCGCCGTACTCTTCGATGTCCCGGGCCAGGGTTGAAAGCATGTCCTCAGCCTCAGCGATCATGCCGCTGTCATCCGAGGCGATGCCCTTCACGAGGTACTGGGCCAGGGCGAACTCGGCGGACAGCGCTGCGCGCCGAAGCAGATGGTTATCCGGGGTATCCCTGCGGCTGGAAGTGTAGGCATCCAGCACCGCATCAACAAAGTCCTGCTCATTGGAGGCAACGAGCCAGGCGAAGTCATCAGCCGGATCGCCAATCCTCAAGTCGGTCCAGCCGGTCACGGCGGTGACCCGCTGGCCTTCCACCAGGAGGTTGTCCTCGTGGAGGTCGCCGTGCACCACGCTGGGGTTGAAGCGCCACAGCGACACGTCTTCGAGGGCATGTTCCCAGCGCAGCAGCAGGGCCGGCGGGATTTTTCCGGTGGTGGCGGCCTGGTCCAGTTCATTGAGCCGGCGCTGGCGGAACTCGTTGGGGGTGTAGACGGGCAGGTCGGCATTGCTGACCAGCGAACGGGGAAGGTCATGGATGGCAGCAAGGGCCACACCGATTTCGCGGGCCAGGACATCCGGCCCGGCGGTGAGTTCCTCGACGCTGCGCGTGCTTCCGGCCAGGTGCGAATAGACAAACGTGCTCAGGGTCCCCAGCCGCACACTGCCTGCCACAGTGGGCATCAGGAAGGGAAGTTCGGCACGGATGCCCGGAGCAAAGGCCCGCAGCACAAGAAATTCCGTTTCAAGCCTGGCGCTGGCCTCTGCATGCCGGGGCGAACGGACGCGCCAGCGCTTGCCCTCGGAATCGAGCAGCAGGGCGGAGTCGAAGTCGGCGGGATCATCCGGGGCAGAGCTAACGGCCGTCGGGGTCAGTCCGGGGACTGCCGCTGTTGCTACGGCTGCCAGTTCAATCGGTTTTCTTCTCACTGTTCCACGGTAGATTGTGCGCAGTCCAAGACCCCGGTCCGGGGACGGCGAGTCTTCAGATAGAGTCCAAATCCGGTCAGGCCAGGCAGCCTGGAGCAGCAGGCGGCCGCCCCCAAATATCCATTTGTCGGTCCCAGTCAGTACGGTGGACACATGAGCCACGCGGAGTCTGCCACACCGGTCCACCTCGGCAAAGCTGCCCGGCTGCCGGCGAACCACCTCATGGACACGGTCCTCCCGGTGCCGCCTGCGCTGGTGGACCGCGGATCGGTGGCCCGGGCACGGCCGGGAATGGTGGAGGAACTCCTTACCGGAACGGACACCAGGGCGGTGGTCCTTGCCGGCCGGCAGGGCCTGGTCCACGATGGTGGACTGTACCTGCCGAACGCCCGCGAACTGCACGCTGCCCTTGCCGCCGCAGATGCGGCCCCACAGTTGACGGTCTACCTGGGCTCAGCCCTGCCGGACTCGGAGCTTCCCCCTGGAACCGAGTTGCTGCTGTTTGTCCTGCCGGAGGCAGTGGAACCGGGGACGGCCGGGATTCCTCGAGATGCTGCCTGGGCAGGCTTCCGGGAGGTGGCCGCCGGCCTCACCCCCACAGACACGGCGCTTTTTGTCGAAGCCAGCGCCATCACCAACTGGCACGCCACCCATACGCACTGCCCGCGCTGTGGCACCCCCACAGGCGTCGAGGCGGGGGGATGGGTGCGGCGCTGCCCGGCGGATTCCTCCGAGCACTACCCGCGGACCGATCCTGCCATCATCGTCACCGTCGTGGGCCCGGACGGCCGCCTGCTCCTGGGCGGCGGCGGAGCACGTGATGCAAAGAACTTTTCCACGCTCGCAGGTTTTGTGGAACCGGGGGAGTCCCTGGAACAGGCCGTGGTCCGGGAGATCCACGAAGAAGTTGGGGTCAGGGTAACTGCGTGCCAGTACCTTGGCTCGCAGTCGTGGCCGTTCCCGGCCTCCCTTATGCTTGGATTTACCGCCGTCACCGAAGACGCCGTGGCAACGCCCGACGGCGTGGAGGTCACCAGGGCGCGCTGGTTCAGCCGGGAGGAACTCCAGGAAGCCGTGCTCGCCGGCGAGATCACCATCTCCAGCCGGTTGTCCATTGCCCGCTCCCTCATCGAGCATTGGTTCGGCGGACGCATTCAGGACCTGACAGGCGCCTGAAGCATATCTACCCATCAGACTCCAGCACGCGGTAGTCGAGACGAAAAAGCAGCAAAGTGACTACACAGAATTTTGACAGCGCAGCATCGCTGGAGGACCGTATCCTCGGCGGCCTGGACGCCGAACAGCGCGAGGTGGCCAGCACACTGAACGGGCCGCTGTGTGTCCTTGCCGGCGCCGGCACCGGCAAGACCCGCGCCATCACCCACCGCATCGCCTATGGTGTCCACTCGGGGGTGTACACGCCCCAGCGGCTGCTGGCCGTAACATTCACGGCTCGCGCAGCCGCAGAAATGCGCAGCCGGCTGCGCGACCTCGGGGCAGGCAACGTCCAGGCCCGCACGTTCCACGCCGCGGCACTGCGCCAGCTGCAGTTCTTCTGGCCGCAGGCCGTTGGCGGGACACTTCCCAACCTGCTGGACCACAAGGCCCAGATGCTCGCCGAGGCTGCCCGGCGGCTGCGGCTGAGCACGGACAGGGCGTCCATCCGTGATCTTGCTTCGGAAATCGAATGGGCCAAGGTCTCCATGCTGACCCCCGCCAACTACCTCGAGAATGCGCAGGACAGGGGCACCCCCGGAGGGTTTGACCTCACCGCTGTGGCCCGGGTCTTCCAGTCCTATGAGGACGTCAAGACAGACCGCAATGTCATCGACTTCGAAGATGTCCTGCTGATCACCGTGGGCATCCTGCAGGAGGACGAGAAGGTTGCTGCCACCGTGCGCGAGCAGTACAGGCATTTTGTGGTGGATGAGTACCAGGACGTCTCCCCGCTGCAGCAGCGGCTCCTTGAGCTTTGGCTGGGCGGCCGGGACGAGCTGTGCGTGGTGGGGGACGCCAGTCAGACCATCTACTCCTTCACAGGTGCTTCGCCGAAGCACCTGCTGGACTTCAAGGCCCGTTATCCGCAGGCCAATGTAGTGAAGCTGATCAGGGACTACCGCTCCACTCCGCAGGTAGTGAAGCTCGCCAACGATCTCCTCGCCGGCAGGCGCAGCGGCGGCCCGGTGGCCGACGCCGCGTGGGCCGCCCCGCTGCAGCTCGTGGCCCAGCGTCCCGCCGGGCCTGCGCCGCAGTTCACCGAGTGCTCGGACGACGAAGCGGAAGCCGCAACTGTTGCGCAGAAGATCAAGGCATTGCTCGACGCCGGCACCCCGGCCAGCGAGGTGGCCGTCCTTTTCCGCACCAATGGACAGTCCGAGGCCTACGAACAGGCCCTCGCCGCTGCCGGCATTGGCTACCAGCTGCGCGGGGGAGAGCGCTTCTTTGCCCGCAAGGAAGTGCGCGACGCCATCCTGCAGCTGCGCGCGGCCACCCGCGCCGTCTCCGCTGAGGCTCCCGAACCGCTCGGCCAGCTGGTCCGCGATATCGTGGCCTCGCTCGGCTACACGGATTCACCGCCCCACAACGGCGGTGCACTGCGGGAACGCTGGGAGTCCCTGGCGGCTCTGGTGGCTCTCGCCGACGAACTCGTCCAGTCGCGGGGTCCGGAGTTCGGGCTGGCTAAATTTGTGAACGAACTCCAGGAACGCTCGCTGGCCCAGCATGCGCCCACGGTGCAGGGCGTCACCCTGGCTTCCCTGCATGCCGCCAAAGGCCTGGAGTGGGACGCGGTATTCCTGGTGGGACTCAGCGAAGGGCTGATGCCCATCTCCTTCGCCGACTCGCCCGAAGCAGTGGATGAGGAACGCCGGCTTCTCTACGTGGGTATCACCCGGGCCCGCGAACACCTCTCCTTGTCTTGGTCCACGGCCCGCACCCCCGGCGGCCGGGCCAACCGCAAGCCCTCCCGGTTCCTTGACGGGCTGCGTCCCGATTCAGTCGTCAGCTCCAGTGCGCGCGGGAAAGGCCCGGCACCGCGCCGCAAGGCTGCTGCCCCGGCAGTCTGCAGGGTTTGCGGCAGCATGCTCAGCACGGGCGCCGAGCGGAAGGTGGGGCGCTGCAACTCCTGCCCCCCAAGCTATGAGGAACAGACCTTCGAGGCCCTGAGGACGTGGCGTCGTGAAACGGCCCTGTCCGCCGACGTACCCGCCTTTGTGGTGTTCACCGACGCCACGCTGACAGCAATTGCCGAAGCAAAGCCATCCTCACTGGAGGAACTCGCTGCACTTGCCGGTGTAGGACCGTCCAAGCTGGAACGCTACGGCGAAGACGTCCTCCGGGTCCTTATCGAAAGCACCTCGCTGTGATTACTACGGCGGACGGTTCACCCGTCGAAGTCCGCCGCTCTGCCCGCCGCACCAGGACAGTGGCCGCTTTCTGGGAAAACGGGACGGCAGTGGTGGCCATCCCGGCGCGGTTCACGGCCGCCCAGGAACGGGAATGGGTCCAGCGCATGCTGGCCAAGTTGCACAAGCAGGGGGAGCGCCGCGCAGCCTCCGGCCGGAAACGCCCTGCCTCGGATGCGGCCCTGGCCGCGCATGCCGCCCAGCTGTCCGAACGGTACCTCGGCGGGCGGTCGAAGCCGGCGTCGGTGCGGTGGGTCAGCAACCAGAACTCCCGCTGGGGGTCCGCCACCCCGGCGGAAGGCACCATCAGGCTTTCGGACAAACTGCGTCCCATGCCCCAGTGGGTCATCGACTACGTCCTGCTCCACGAACTCGCCCACCTCCTGGTGGCAGGGCACAACGCGGCGTTCTGGAAGCTCCTGGAGGCCTATCCGGAGACGGGACGGGCGAAGGCCTTCCTGGAAGGTGTGTCCTTCGCCATGGCACGCGGGCTCAAGGACAGCGGGGCGCCGGATGTTGCCGGCGCCGCCGGACCCGGGCAGGCGCCCTGGTCCGGCGAAACCTTGTCCGGCGAAACGTGGACGGACGACGCCGACTAGGCCGGCTTAGCTTTTCGGCGCACCGTCGGGGCCATCCTGGCCGCCCTGCCCACCTTCGGCTCCGCCCTGCCCACCTTCGGCGCCGCCGTCGGACTCAACCTGACCGCCGCCGCCGGCCGCCCCGCCGTCGGGCTCTTCGGTGCCGTCGGCCGGGGTAGCGTCAAACCCGCCGCTCAGCAGTTTCTGCAGGGCGTCGTCCACTTCGCTGTCACTGGCCTCGGCCAGCTTGCGGCGGCCGCTGAAGCCCTTCGGATCGTCCAGGTCCTCAGCGGTGGGCAGGAGGTCGGGGTGGTGCCAGATGGCGTCCCGGCCTTCGATGCCGCGTTCTTCCTTCAGAGTGGCCCAGAGTGTTGCGGCCTCCCGCAGCCGGCGGGGTCGGAGTTCCAGCCCCACCAAGGCGGCGAAAGCATGCTCTGCCGGCCCGCCCGTGGCCCGGCGGCGGCGTACGGTTTCGCGCAGCGCGCCGGCGGACGGCAGCACCTTGTCCGTGGCTGCGGCGGTCAGTTCGTCCACCCAGCCTTCCACGAGGGCCAGCGCCGTCTCGAGCTTCTCCAGCGCCTGGTCCTGGGCAGGCGTCCGCTGTGGCATAAACACACCTTGCGACAGGGCTTCCTGGATGCCCTCCGGATTGCTCGGGTCCAGGTCCCGGGCCAGTTCTTCAATCCGGGACGTGTCGATGTGGATGCCGCGGGCGTAGGCCTCAATCGCGCCCAGCAGGTGTCCCCGGAGCCAGGGGACCTGGACGAAGAGCCGTGCGTGGGCAGCTTCCCTGACGGCGAGGAAGAGCCGGATGTCGTTTTCGGGCAGGGAGAGCCCTTCTCCGAAGGCGGCGATGTTCACGGGCAGGAGGGCCATTTCAAGGTCGGCAAGGGGTACGCCGATGTCGGTGGAACTGACCACGTCCTGGGAGAGGGCTCCGATGGCCTGTCCCAGCTGCATGCCGAAGATCGCGCCGCCCATGTTCTGGAGCATGGATGATGCCCCGCCCATCATGGATTTCATTTCCTCAGGCATCTGCTCCGTCATGGCGGAGGAGAGCGCGTTGGCGATGCTGTTTGCCACCGGCTCGGTGAGCCTCTTCCAGGTGCCCAGTGTGGCCTCGACCCATTCTGCGCGGGACCATGCCCGGCCGATCAGGCCGGTGGCGGGAAGATCGGTGACGGGGTCGAGCCACAGCTCCGCGAGCCGCAGCGCCTCGTCCACCTCTCGGGACTGCTGTGTGGTCACGGACGGATCGGCACTGGATGCTGCCACCCGCCGGGCATTCTCATGGGCAAGCTGCCAGTTCACGGGCCCCTCGGACGGCGCGCTCATCATGGCCTGCACCTGGGAGAACATCTGGGCCAGCAGGTTGGGGTCGTTGGGAAGGCCGGCTGCCTTGGCCAGTTCGGCGGGGTCGAAATTCTCCATCCCCTTGCCGCCCATCAGGTTTTGCAGCATCTCGGTCAACGGGTCCTTGGGGGTATCGTCGCCGTTGGACGGATTAAGTGGGTTGGAGGTCATGATCCCGCCGATCGTCGGTGTGACTGGTGCTCAACCTTCACGGTACCCCGGTGCCGGTCGGCTGTCTGCCGCACCGCGTTACCGTTCGCTGTAGGCAAAGAACTGCCGCCGCCGGGCACCGCGTAGTGTTGGTTCAGTGACTACAACCCGTGGCGGCCACCCTTCAGAGGACCACGCTGCCGACCTCCAGCCCGGCCCCTGGCAGGCGGAAAAAGATGAGTACGACGCCGGCAGCGCACCTGAGGGTGCGCCGTCAGCACCGTTCCCACCCGCCGGCGCGGGACTCACTGAACCGGCCCGCCGGCATCCAAAGGTCTCCGCCATGATGGTGGCCGGCATGGCCGCCCTCGGCCTGGGCGTTGCCGCGGGAACCTTGCCGGTGCCCTATGTCATTGAATCACCCGGCCCCACATTCAACACACTGGGCCAGAACCAGGGAAGCCCTGTCATCAGCGTCACCGGCCGGGAAACCTATCCGGCGGCCGGAAACCTTGACCTGACCACCGTCTATGTCGACGGCGGACCCAACGGGCCGGTGAGCATCCTGGGCGCTTTCTCCGCCTGGCTTGACCGTTCCAAAGCGGTGTATCCCGTGGAAATGATCTATCCCACGGGCACCACCAAGGAAGAGGCGCAAGAGCAGAGCTCGGTGGCCATGACCACGTCTCAGGAGAACGCGGTGGCGTCCGCCCTTAATGAGCTGGACATTCCCTTCGGGCAGCAGCTGCAGGCGGCAGGGCTGTCCAATGACTCCGCCGCGGCCGGGAAGATCGAGCCGGGGGACATCCTCAAAACCATCAACGGCAAGGAGATCACCTCCCTGGCCGTCATCCAGGAGGAACTGGCGGCAGGAAAAGGCGCGCCTGCCACAGTGGTGGTGGAACGGGGCGGCCAGGAGGTCAGCCAGGCCATTACGCCCAAGGACAACGGCGAAGGCCGCTTCATCCTTGGCGTGATGCTCAAATACCTGTTCACCTTTCCCTTTGACGTGAAGATCTCGCTGGACAAAGTGGGAGGGCCCAGCGCGGGACTCATGTTCTCGCTCGGCATCATCGACACCGTCACACCGGGCGACCTGACCGGCGGCAAACACATTGCCGGGACCGGCACCATCACCCCGGACGGAACTGTGGGCCCCATCGGCGGCATCGGGCAGAAGATGCAAGGGGCACGGTCCGGGGGAGCCACCCTGTTCCTGGCCCCCGCCGCCAACTGCGGGGAAGTGATGGGGCATGTTCCGGACGGCCTGCAGGTGATAAAGGTCGGGAACCTCGCAGAGGCGAGGCACGCCGTCGAACTCGCCGGGTCCGGCCAGGACACGTCCGGCCTTCCGGCGTGCACAACCAACTAGACTGGGCAGGAACTAAGCTCTACCGCCACTCGTGGCAATTATGACGGCTGAACCAGCGTTTGACCGGTAAGGACGTCGCTCGCACGCACGCTACGCATCATCTGACCGACCAGCTATGAGGTACCGAGTTTGTCCCGACCCGCCAGCACCATGTCCACAGGTAAACCCCCTTCAAGACGCGGCGCGCTGACGCCCACCCTGATCGTTGTTGCCCTGGTGGTTGTGGGCTTCATCTTCTTCGCAAACGTCTGGACCGACGTCCTCTGGTACCGCCAGCTCGGCTTCATCGAAGTGTTCGTCACCGAGAACCTGGCCAGGATCGGCATTTTCCTGGGCGGATTCGCCGTGATGTTCCTGGCAGTCTTCTTCGCCATCCGCATCGCATACCAGTCCCGTCCGGTGTACGCGCCGGACTCTGAAATCCGGGACAACCTCAACCGTTACCAGGCGCAGCTGGAACCGGTCCGCCGCGTGGTGATGGTGGGCCTGCCCGTCCTCTTCGGCCTGTTCGCCGGCAGCGCCGCCGCCAGCCAGTGGCAAAAGGTCCTCCTCTTCTTCAACCAGGAGCCCTTCGGCGAGCAGGACCCGCAATTTCACCTGGACATCAGCTTCTACCTGATGACCCTGCCGTTCCTCGGCTTCATCACAGGATTCCTGATCAGCGTGGTGGTCATCGCCGGAATCGCCGGAATCCTCACCCACTACCTGTACGGCAGCATCAGGCTCATGGAGCGGGGCATCTTCACCAGCCGCGCCGCCCAGATCCACATCGCCGTCGCTGGTGCTTCCTTCCTGGTGCTCCTGGGCATCAATTTCTGGCTGGACCGTTATTCAGCAGTGCAGAGTAACGGCGGCCGCTGGGCCGGTGCCCTCTACACCGACGTCAACGCCGTCATCCCCACCAAGGCCATCCTCGCCGTGGCAGCGGCGCTGGTTGCCATCCTGTTCATCGTCGCCGCGGTCATCGGCCGCTGGCGCCTGCCCGTCATCGGCACAGCGATGCTGGTCATCACGTCCATCCTGGCCGGCGGTGTCTACCCCTGGGTGATCCAGCAGTTCCAGGTGCGTCCGTCGGAAGAGACACTGGAAAAGGAATTCATCCAGCGCAACATCGACAACACGCGCAAGGCTTACGGCCTCGATGCCATCCAGGTGAACCGGTATGACGCCACCAACACCGCCAGCACCGGAGCCCTGGCACCGGACGCGCAGACCACGGCCAACATCCGGCTGCTGGACCCGAACCTGATCTCGGACGCTTTCTCGCAGTTGGAACAGTACCGGCCGTATTACCAGTTCCCCGACGCCCTCAACGTGGACCGTTACGAAGTGGACGGCAAGATCCAGGACACTGTGATCGCGGTCCGTGAACTGAACCCCACCAACGTGGCCACCAACCAGCAGGGCTGGCTGAACCAGCACGTGGTATACACCCACGGCTACGGTGTGGTGGCAGCCAAGGGCAACAAATTCACCGTGGACGGCAAGCCGGACTTCCTGCAGTCGGGCATTCCCTCAACTGGTGTGCTCGGTGATGATTCGACCTACCAGCCCCGGATCTACTTCGGTGAGTCATCGCCGGAATACTCGATTGTGGGCGGCCCGGACGGTGCCCCGGCCCGTGAGCAGGACAGGCCCTCCGGCCGCGAAGGGGAGGGGGAGACCCAGTACACCTTCGAAGGCAACGGCGGCCCCAATGTTGGGACGTTCTTCAACCGGGTGCTTTACTCCATCAAGTTCCAGTCCTCGGACCTGCTGCTCTCGGACGGCGTCAACGCTGAGTCCCAGATCCTGTATGACCGCAATCCCCGTGAGCGCGTGGAGAAGGTGGCCCCCTACCTGACGGTGGACGGCAACGCCTACCCGGCCGTGGTGGACGGGCGCGTGAAGTGGATCGTGGACGGTTACACCACCAGCCAGTACTACCCGTACTCGCAGCAGGAGCAACTCTCCAACGCCACCGAGGATACGCAGACCACGTCGGGACGCGCCGTCGCGCTGCCCAACAGCACGGTCAACTACATCCGCAACTCGGTCAAGGCCACGGTGGATGCCTACGACGGCTCGGTCACCCTGTACGCCTGGGATGACCAGGACCCGCTGCTGAAGTCCTGGCAGAAAGTGTTCCCCTCGTCGCTGAAGCCGTATTCGGAGATGTCGGGCGATGTGATGAGCCACGTCCGGTATCCGGAGGACCTGTTCAAGGTCCAGCGCCAGCTCCTGGGGCAGTACCACGTCACTGATCCATCCAGCTTCTACAAGACCAACGACGCCTGGAGCGTGCCGGCGGATCCCACCGTGGACACCGACGTCAAGCAGCCGCCGTTCTACATGTCGCTGCAGATGCCGGACCAGGACAAGCCCGCTTTCCAGCTGACGTCGTCGTACATTCCACAGATCGTCAACGGAAACGCGCGCAACGTTCTTTACGGCTTCCTTGCTGCCGATTCTGATGCCGGCAACCAGGCCGGCGTGAAGGCCGACAGTTATGGCAAGCTGCGGCTGCTGCAGATCCCGCCGGAGATCCAAGTCCCTGGCCCCGGCCAGGCGCAGAACAAGTTCAACTCCGATCCCACGGTGTCCCAGGCCCTCAACCTGCTCCGCCAGGGCGCATCGGACGTGCTGAACGGCAACCTGCTGACGCTTCCTGTCGGCGGCGGCATCCTTTACGTCCAGCCGGTGTACCTGAAGTCCACCGGTGAGACGTCCTACCCCACGTTGCAGCGCGTCCTGGTGGCCTTCGGCGACAAGGTGGGTTTTGCCCCCACCCTGGATGAGGCGCTGAAGCAGCTCTTCGGCGGCGATTCCGGAGCAGCCGCAGGCGACTCGGACAACAACGGCCAGACGCCCGCCGAACCTGGAGCACCTCCGGCTCCGGCAGGAGCGGACGCCAAAGCTGAGCTGAAGGCAGCACTGGACGAAGCGAACGCTGCGATCAAGGCCGGCCAGTCGGCGCTGGCCGGTGGCGACTTCGCCGGCTACGGCGAGGCACAGAAGCGGCTTTCGGCGGCCCTGGACAAGGCCGTGCAGGCTGAGGCGAAGATCCCCGTGGCCGCGCCTGAGGCCACCCCGGCCCCGGCGTCCTCGGCGACCCCGGAAGCCACTCCGTCGCCTTCGCCGGGCAGCTGATGGGCGGGTACTGATTCCGACGGCGGCAGCCGGCACCCGCTCCTTTCGGAGCGGGTGCCGGGCCGGCGAGACGGAGATCACGCCCTCCCGATTTGGCCTGCTGTTCACCTCCCGGTAAAGTAGTTCTTGCGACGCGGGGTGGAGCAGTTCGGTAGCTCGCTGGGCTCATAACCCAGAGGTCACAGGTTCAAATCCTGTCCCCGCAACTGGAGAAAAGGTCCGGACACTGGAAACAGTGTCCGGACCTTTTGTTTTTAACCTTTGCGCCGCAGGACCGGCGGACGGACATCATGATGGAGTGATTGGGCCGATGCGCTGGGAGCCGCAGAAGCTGATGGAGCGTTGTCCGGAAAGCGGCAGAAGGTGATGGCGCGTCGGGATGGGGCCCTGAAAAGGCCGGTGGCAAAACCCGCCGCAAAAGTAGGGTAGTGTTGATTCTGCGACGCGGGGTGGAGCAGTTCGGTAGCTCGCTGGGCTCATAACCCAGAGGTCACAGGTTCAAATCCTGTCCCCGCAACTTATGTGAAGACCCCGACCGGCAGACAAGCCGGACGGGGTCTTCTTTTTTCCTTGAAAGCCGGCAGTTCCTAGTATTCTCTTTCGCAGAGCCTCACAGATCGTGAGCACCACGTCATTCTCGAGAGGAATGTTGCTCGATGTCCACACCCACGAAGAAGCCCGGCAGTGTCGCGGGCAAGCGGTCCCGTCTCTACTGGGGTGTGCCCGCCGTCCTCGTGGCGCTGGTCCTGGTGGTGCTGATCGCCAAGTGGCTGGTGGGGCTGCCCGCCGTCGCTTCCTTCGTCAGCGATTACCCCGGGCATTCGGAACTTCCGGCAGGGGCGCCGGAAGGATTCCCCGCCTGGTTGGCATGGCAGCACTTCCTGAACGCGTTCTTCCTGTTGCTCATCATCCGCACCGGCTGGCAGGTGCGGACCACCACGCGCCCCAGCGGCCACTGGACCCGGAACAACAAGGGCCTCATCAAGACCAAGAACCCGCCCACCAAGATCAGCCTTGAGCTGTGGTTCCACCTCACCCTGGACGCCCTGTGGATCCTGAACGGACTGGTCTTCGCCGTCCTGCTGTTCGCCACCGGTCAGTGGATGCGGATCGTGCCCACCAGCTGGGACGTGTTCCCCAACGCGCTCTCCGCGGCCCTGCAGTACGCGTCGCTGGACTGGCCCACGGAGAACGGCTGGATCAACTACAACGCCCTCCAGCTGCTGGCGTACTTCGTTACGGTGTTCATCGCCGCGCCGCTGTCCTTCATCACCGGCCTGCGGATGTCCTCGGCGTGGCCCAAGAAGGCGGCCGGCCTCAACAACGCTTTCCCTATCGAATGGGCGCGGGCGGTCCACTTCCCGGTGATGATCTACTTCGTGGCCTTTATCGTGGTGCATGTCTTCCTGGTGCTGGCCACCGGTGCCCTGCGCAACCTGAACCACATGTACGGCGTCCAGGACGGCGACGGCTGGTTTGGGTTCTGGATGTTCCTCGCCTCGGTGGTGGTCATGGCAGCCGCGTGGTTCCTGGCCCGCCCCATCTTCCTGCGTCCTATTGCGTCCCTGATGGGCAAGGTCAGCCGCTAAGCCGGTCACGAGCCGGGCGCGGCCGCCCAGTCTATGCAGCCGGACCGGTCAGTCCTTGAGCTTGGAGTAAGCTTCCAGGGCCCGCTCCCGTGACTCCGGCAGCCCCACCAACGGTCCGGGGTAGCCGGGTACGTCTCCGGCTTTCCACGGTTCGTGGATGGCCTTCCCGTCGAGGTCTGCCAGTTCCGGAATGAAGCGGCGCAGGTAGTGGCCCGCGGAATCAAACTTCTTGCTCTGCGTAACCGGGTTAAAGATCCGGTAGTAGGGCGAGGCGTCCGCTCCCGATCCCGCCACCCACTGCCAGTTTGCCGGGTTGCTGGCCGCGTCTGCGTCCACGAGCGTGTCCCAGAACCACTCCTCGCCGATGCGCCAGTCAGCCAGGAGATTCTTGACCAGGAATGACGCAGCCGCCATCCGCACCCGGTTGTGCATCCAGCCCGTTTGCCATAGCTGGCGCATCCCGGCATCAACGAACGGGTATCCGGTGCGGCCCTGCTGCCAGGCCCGCAGCTCGCTTCTGTTCAGTGACTGCCATTCAAACCGGTCAAACTCGGCGCGGTAGTTGCGGGTGGCCAGTTCGGGGTTGGTGTACAGGAGGTGCCAGCAGAATTCCCGCCAGCCGAGCTCGGAACGGAAGATCCCGACGTCGGCCGGTACCTTTTGCGGGAACGTGCGCCTGATCTCCCGCCACACCCGAAAGGGACTGACTTCGCCGAAGCGCAGGTGCGGCGACAGGCGGCTGGTTCCCTCCACGCCCGGCACGTTGCGGCCCGTCCCATAGTCCTCGGCCGGCCCTTCCAGGAAGTCCTCGAGGCGGTGCCTGGCACCTTCCTCTCCGGGCACCCAGGTTTCGGCCAGGCCGCTGCTCCAGTCGGGGGAGTGCGGCAGGAGGTTCCAACTGTGCAGGTCTTCGCTGATAGGCAGCGCCCCGCCCGTCGCAGTGGCAGGCGGCGGCAGCTGCCGGGGCGGTTCGAGGGGCTCGCGGACATCGGCGCCCGCAAGGCAGGCACGCCAGAAGGGCGTAAAGACCTTGTAGGGGCCACCGGCTCCGGTGCGCACCGTCCAGGGCTCGAACAGAAGATTCGCCTGGAAGCTGGAAGCTTCCACGCCGTTCTTGCCGGCCCACTCCTTGATCGCGGCATCCACCGTCCGCTCCGGCAGTCCGTAACGCCGGTTCCAGAACAGATGGGCCGCACCGGTCTCGCCCGCAAGGCCCTGAATGACATCTGCCGCAGGTCCCCGGCGAAGGAGCAGGCGGGAGCCCTTGGCTTCCAACGCTGCGGCCAGTCCTTCCAGGGAATAGTGCAGCCACCAGCGTGTTGCTCCACCCAGCGGCCGGATGCCGTCAGACTCCTCGTCCAGGACGTAGACCACCGTCAGGGGCAGGCCAAGCGAGGCCGCCTCGGACAGTGCGGGGTTGTCGTCCAGGCGAAGGTCGTCGCGCAGCCAGACGAGGGAGGTGGGGTGGGAGGAAGCCATGACCCCACGCTACACATACGGGCAACAGAAAGGCCGGGGCGGCGGCCCCGGCCTTTCATCAGCCCACAGCGTCCCGGCTATCCTCAGCGAGGACCCTCACAAGGACTATTAGAGCTTGTCGAAATCGGCTTCGTTCACAGTGGATTCAGCGCCTGCAGCGCTGCCTGAGCCGATGGCCGGCTTTGAGGTCCCGCCGGATTTTAGGGCCGCAAGGCGTGCCTCGATCTCCACCTGCTCGCCGAGGTCCTCCAGCTGGTTGAACTGCGCGTCCAGGCTGGACTCGGTCAGTTCCTGCTGGCCACGGACCCGGGCCTCTTCGCGGCGGATCTTTTCTTCGAAGCGGCCCACCTCGCTGGTGGGGTCCATGATGTCGATGCTCTTGATGGCATCGTGCACCTGTGACTGTGCCGCGGCGGTCTTGGAACGGGCCACCAGTTCGTTGCGCTTGCTGGTCAGCTGGTTCAGCTTGCCCTTCATCTGGTCCAGGCCGGTCTTCAGCTTGTCCACCACTTCGCGCTGGGAGGCGATGGAAGGCTCGGCACCCTTGGCTTCGTTCTCAGCCGACATCTGGCGCTGCAGTGCCACCTTGGCCAGGTTGTCAAACTTCTCGGCGTCGGACACGTTGCCGCTGGCGCGGTACTCGTCCGCCTTGCGGGATGCGGCCAGGGCCTTGTTGCCCCAGTCGCGGGAGTTCTTGACGTCCTCGTTGTAGTCGTCCTCGAGCATCCGAAGGTTGCCGATGGTCTGTGCCACGGCGGACTCCGCCTCAGCGATGTTGTTGGTGTAGTCCCGGACCATCTGGTCCAGCATTTTCTGCGGGTCCTCGGCGTTATCCAGCAAGGTGTTGATGTTCGCCTTTGCCAGTTGCGCGATACGGCCGAAAATGGACTGCTTAACCATGGTGCTACCTTTCGTCCTGCTCTTTGATGACCACTGAAATCAGTGAACAGTTGTGTGTTGCATCTGTCGTTCTCAAGCCGTTGTGGTTCGGCCGGGCAAAGCCAGGGGAGAGCTTCAGGGGATTAGAAGTCTCCGCCGCCGCCGGAGTCCCCACCCCAGCCGCCGCC
>NZ_VHIJ01000025.1:0-43660 GCF_006680095.1 Pseudarthrobacter sp. B4EP4b
GCCTCTCCCCCAGCCGTCGCCGGCCCTCTGGTTTCCCAGCAGGGCCCCCTCCACCGCCCCCACGGGCCCGCCATCCACGGAAATCCGGCAGTTGGACGGGCTCCGCACGGCAACCCGGGGGCCGGAAACGCCGCCTTGGGTGATTCACGGCAGGGCAGGCCTGCCGGTCCGCAGAGCGGGACACAGAACGCCATCCTGCTCGACCTGGTGACCGGCGCCGAAACGCTGTCCGACTCCCTGGAACTGCTCGCCGCTGCATCAGCCCGGGCCGTTGTGGGTACGGCGGGCCTGGTGATCGAAACGGGGGTGGTGGTCCGGCAGGCGAAGCGGGCCCCTGTCATCACCGGAACATCCGCCGAGGTCATCCGGCTCCTGGAATGGGAACAGGAGGCAGGCGAAGGGCCGGTGTGCGACGTACTCGCCGGCGGACATCCCGTGGCGGTGCTGCAGCGCAGCGGCGACTTCCGCTGGCCCCGGTATTGCCAGGAGTTACAGGCGGCCAATCTTGGCAGCGTCCTGGGAATGCGGCTCCGGGTGGACAAGGACAGCGGGACAACCGCTGACGGCAGCGTACCCGGGCGCGAAACCACGGCCGCGCTCTCGTTCTTCGCCCAGGACGCCAAGGCATTTCCGCTGCAGGTCATTTCCGAGGCGCGCTCCTTCGCCGGCCTTGCCGCGAAGAGCCTTCAGATGGCCCTGGACCTCCATAACGCCCGGTCAACCGCATCGGATTTGCGGTTCGCGCTGGACAGCCGCACGTCCATCAACGTTGCCTGCGGCGTGATCATGGCCCAGAACAGGTGTTCCTACCACGAGGCTTTTTCGATCCTCGCCCGTGCCTCCAGCCACCGGAATATCAAGGTGCGCCGGGTGGCGGAGGACATCCTCGAGCGTTTGCCCGAGGGTCCTCCGCAGGCGCACTTCGGCCACTAGGTCAGATGCCGCCGGCGAGCTTGTAGTAGGCGGCGTTCCAGTTCAGGTCCTTCTTGAACTGGCGGATGGTGGTTTCGGCGTCGATCGTGAGCAGCTCGGTTTTGGCGATCTCCGCGAAGTCCTCGAACACGTCCATGCCCACCTGGGTGGAGAGAACGGTGTGGTGTGCGGCGCCGGCGGTGAGCCAGGCGGCAGCGGAGGTGGCGAAGTCGGGTTTGGGCTGCCACAGCGCCCGGGCCACGGGAAGGTTGGGCAGCGGCTGGTCCAGCGGGACCACATCCACGGCGTTGGCCACCAGGCGGAACCTGTCCCGCATGTCCGAAAGGGCGACGACAACGCCCGGGGAGGCATCGGCGTCGAACACCAGGCGCACCGGGTCTTCCTTGCCGCCAATGCCCAGCGGATGGATTTCCAGTCGCGGCCTTCCGGCGGTCAGGGAGGGGCAGACCTCCAGCATGTGCGCGCCGAGGATCTTCTCGGAACCGGGTTCCAGGTGGTAGGTGTAGTCCTCCATCAGCGAAGCGCCGCCGGGCAGGCCAGCCCCCATCACCTTGGCCGCACGGACCAGGATGGCGGTCTTCCAGTCGCCCTCGGCCCCGAAGCCGTAACCCGCGGCCATGAGCCGCTGCACAGCCAGGCCGGGGAGCTGCCGCAGGGCGCCCAGGTCCTCGAATGAGGTGGTGAACGCGGCGGAGCCGTTGGCTTCAAGGAAGCTGCGCAGGCCGAGCTCGATCCTGGCCCCGTACCGCAACGAGTCGTGACGCGCGGCGCCTGCGCGGAGCTCCGGCACCACGTCATAAAGGTCCTCGTACTCGGCAACCAGGGCGTCGACGTCGGCCTCAGCGGCACCGTGCACGGCGTCGGCGAGCTCGTTCACGGACCATGTGTTAACCGCGACGCCGAACCGCAGCTCCGCCTCGGTCTTGTCACCCTCGGTGACGGCGACGTTACGCATGTTGTCACCGAAGCGGGTCAGCTTCAGGGTCCGCACGGCGGCCCAGCCTGCCGCGGCGCGCTGCCAGGAACCCACCTGCCGGGCTACCTCGGGATTGGAGACGTGCCCCACGACGGTCTTCCGGGCGATGCCCAGGCGGGACTGGATGTAGCCGAACTCGCGGTCGCCGTGGGCTGCCTGGTTCAGGTTCATGAAGTCGAAGTCGATGTCCGCCCACGGCAGGTCCCGGTTGGCCTGGGTGTGCAGGTGCAGCAGGGGCTTGCGGAGCAGGTCCAGGCCCTGGATCCACATCTTTGCCGGGCTGAACGTGTGCATCCACGCGGTGACGCCGATGACCGAATCGTTCGAATTCGCCTCGAGCGCGGTGCGGCGGATCGCATCCGAATCAGTCAGGACGGGCTTCCAGACAATCTTTACCGGAACGTCGGAACTGGCGTTGAGCTGGTTGGCAATCTCCTGCGACTGCGCGGCCACCTGCTTGAGGACGTCCTCGCCGTAGAGGTGCTGGCTGCCGGTGAGGAACCAGACCTCATAACCGTCAAGGGATGTGTTTGCTGCGCCACTCATGGGTTCTCCTTTGGAGTAAGTCTTGTTGGGAGTAAGTTCTGGGGGGGTGCTGCTTGGATCGGCGGCGCTGGATTACTGCCCGTAGACGTTCTGGTACCGGGCGTACAGGGAATCGATGTGGCTCTGGTCGATGGCTATGGGCTCGCCGAGCTGCCGGGCGATGTGGACAGTGCGGGCCACTTCCTCGCACATCACCGCAGCCTTCACCGCGGACTTGGCGTCCTTGCCGATGGTGAACGGGCCGTGGTTCTGCATCAGCACCGCCGGGGAGTTCGAGTTCTTCAGCGTCTCCACGATGCCGTGCCCGATCGAATCGTCCCCGATCAGTGCGAACGGTCCCACCGGGATGGATCCGCCGAATTCGTCGCTCATCATGGTCAGGACGCACGGGATGGACTCGCCGCGGGCCGCCCACGCGGTGGCGTAGGTGGAGTGCGTGTGCACCACCCCGCCCACCTCCGGCATGTGCCGGTACACGTAGGCATGGGCGGCAGTATCGGACGACGGCGAGAGCGCCGGGTTGCCCCACTCACCTGTCCCATCTCCCGGCACAGGCACCCCATACAGGTCCGTGACCACCATCTGCTCCGGCGTAAGGTCCTGATAAGAAACGCCCGAGGGCTTGATGACCATCAGCTCGTGGCCGGGGACCCGGGCGGAGACGTTGCCCGCGGTCCATACCACCAGTTCATACCGGGTCAGCTCGGCGTGCAGGGCGCAGACTTCCTCCCTGACGCGGGCGATGGTGTCCAGGATTCCGGTGCTCATGCGGACACCTCCACAGCAGCCTCAACAGCCGCAGTATCCTGGCCTGCAGTCCCCACCAGGGAAGCGGCGGCCCCGCCGGGGGAACCGGCAGCCTTCCGCTGGATAGCCTTGAGCCGGTGCATCACGTCGTTGCTGCCCCGACCGAAGTAGTCATGGAGGGTCCTGTATTCCTGGAACAGTTCCTCGTAGGCGGCCGCGTTTTCAGGGATCGGCGCGTACACCTCGCCCGGCTCCGCCCCCATGGCGGCGGCCGCCTCCCGGATGTCCGCATACTTCCCGGCCGCAACGGCAGCGTGGATTGCCGAGCCCAGGGCCGGGCCCTGCTCCGAGCCGATCGTGGACAGCTGCAGTCCCGTCACGTCAGCGTAGATCTGCATCAGGAGCCGGTTCTTGAGCAGGCCGCCGGCCACGATGAATTCCTTGACCGGAACGCCGGAGTTGCGGAAGGCGTCCACGATGGTGCGGGTGCCGAATGCGGTGGCTTCGAGCAGGGCGCGGTAAGTGTCTTCGGGGCGGCTGGCCAGGGTCTGCCCCACCACGATCCCGGACAGTTCGTGGTCCACCAGCACCGAGCGGTTGCCCGAGTGCCAGTCCAAGGCGATCAGGCCGTGCTCGCCAATGGACTGCCGGGACGCCAGCTCGGTGAGGTATTCGTGGATCCCCACGCCTGCTGCTTGGGCGGCCGCGTGGTATTCGGGCGGCACTCCGTTCTTGGTGAACCAGCCGAAGATGTCACCCACGCCGGACTGGCCGGCCTCGTACCCCCAGAGCCCGTCCACGATGCCGCCGTCCACCACCCCGCACATGCCCGGCACTTCATGGAGTTCATTACCGTTCATCACGTGGCAGGTGGAGGTGCCCATGATCGCCACCAGCTGGCCGGGATCCACCGCGCGCGCCGCCGGAGCGGTCACGTGCGCGTCCACGTTGCCTACCGCGACGGCGATACCCTCAGGCAGGCCTGTCCAGCCGGAAGCCTCCGCCGTGAGGTAGCCCGCGGCGTCGCCGAGACGTCCAATAGTGTGTTCCAGCTTCGTGCTGACAAAGTCCTTGAACCCAGGATTCAAGGCAGCCAGGAAATCCTCCGACGGGTAGCGCCCGTCCTGGTAAATCCCCTTGTAACCGGCAGTGCAGGCATTGCGGACATACTGGCCGCACAGCTGCCAGACGATCCAGTCCGCAGCCTCCACCCAGTGGTCCATCCCGGCGTAGGCTTCGGGGTCCTCCTCCAGCAGCTGCAGGCCCTTGGCGAACTCCCACTCGGAAGAAATCAGCCCGCCGTACCTGGGCAGCCACTCTTCGCCGCGTTCGGCAGCCAGCCGGTTGATCCGGTCGGCCTGGCCCTGCGCGGCGTGGTGGCGCCAGAGCTTCACGTAGGCGTGCGGCCGGTTTTCGAATCCCGGCACCTCGTTCAGCGGGGTTCCGTCCGCTTTTACCGGCACCATGGTGCAGGCGGTGAAGTCCGTGGCAATTCCGACGACGGCTGCCGGGTCAATTCCTGCCTCAGCCATAGCTGCCGGGACGGCAAAACGCAGGACGTCCCGGTAGTCGTTGGGCACCTGGAGCGCCCATTCCCCTGGGAGCCGGACGGACCGTCCATCGGCGCCCAGGCCGGCGACGTCTTCCGGTAGTACATCAGTCACCACTGCATGCGGGTACTCGTACACGCCGCTGCCCAGCTCCTTGCCGTCCCGCACGCGGACCACCACGGCCCGGCCGGAAAGGGTTCCGTAATCCACACCGATGACGTAGCTGTCTGTGTCCACTCTGACGTCCATAAAACTTCCTCCAATAGCTGCCGCAGCTTCGCGACCTTTCAATTGTGAGCGCTAACAAGTATGAAGTCAATGCCCCAAAAGGCAACGTTGTAAATCGAGGTGCGCCAAGTATCACCACGGAAACTGTGGGGACGGCTGCCACATGGGGTAGGGACAGATGGACGTCACACCGGACGCCCTCGGCAGGAAGGAAGATTGTGGCAACCCTTCAACCGGCAGGGCGCACTGGGACTGTCGCGTGGCTGGCCGGTCCGCTCTCCACGGGTTTCGGCCTGGCAGCGCACCTGGCGGCCGGCGGCCCGGCGCCCACGCTCATCATCCTTGCGGCCTTGGCAGCTCTGCTCGGCATGGCGGCAGCGATGATCGGGCGCTTCAGCGTCCCCGGCTGGGCCGTGCTGCTCGGCTGCGCGGTGGCCCAGCAACTGCTTCACCTGGGGTTTGCGGCGTTTTCCGGCGGCTCCGGAGAAGGGATACCCAGCCATGGGCACGGCGGCAGCGGGCAGGAGGTCCCGTACCCCGCGCAGGATCGACCATCGGGGGCCGAGGCTGCACCGCCGCCCGGGTATTCGCCGCACCTGATGCTCCACGCGCACATGGCAGCGGCGCTTTTAACCTATGCCGTTATGTACTACTGGCCCGGTTTTGTCCGCTGGTCCCGGCGCTTCCACGCATCCCGGCCAAAATCCCCAGTGGTTTAGCGGTTTCGCCGGATAAGGCTCACGTCCGGCCGGGGCTCGCAAGAAGTGCCGGCTGTTGCGGGATCAGGACCGCCAGAAGTGGGCCAAGGCGGCAATGTCCGCCGGCGTGGTCCGGCAGCAGCCGCCCACCATCCGCGCGCCGCGTTCGTGCCACGCCGGGGCTCCTTCCACAAGGCTGGCTGGCGCCCGTCCTGCATCAGTGGCGTCACCGGAAGCCGCGGACGGCCCCCAGGTCTTTGTGGTGGCGTTGTAGGTTTCTCCGGAGTTGGGATAAGCGATCAACGGTTTGCGGGTGGCCCGCCCTAAGGCATCCAGTGCCGGAGTGACCAACTCCAGCGGGACGCAGTTCACCCCTATCGCGGCGACGCGCGGCTCGTCGTTGCACAGCTCCGCCACCCGTTCGAGGGCAGTGCCGTCACTGATGTGCGCGCCATCCCGGAGCGTGAACGTCAACCAGGATTCGACGTCGAACTCGGCAACCAGTTCCAGCAGCGCGGCAGCTTCAGGCAGCGAGGGCAATGTTTCGCAGGCAAGGACGTCGGCTCCCGCGTCCACGAGGGCCGCGATCCGCGGCCGGTGGAACGCCTTAAAATCGTTCCGGCTCAGGGTATAGTCGCCGCGGTATTCGGACCCGTCCGCGAGGTAGGCGCCGTACGGTCCAACAGATCCGGCCACCAGCAGCGGGCCGGCCTCCGGGTTTGCGGCCAGGTGCTCGCGGCGGGCTTCGTCTGCCAGGCTGACGCTCAGGGCCACCCGTTCCAGGGCTTCGGCTTCGGAAATCCCCCGGCGCGCGAACCCCAGCGGCGTTGCCTGGTAGCTGGCGGTGATGGCAACCCGCGCCCCCGCCCGGAAGTAGTCGAGGTGGACCCGTCTGACGAGTTCCGGCTGCTCCAGCAGGACTTTGGCAGACCACAACGGGTCCTCCAGGTCGCAGCCGTGTGCTTCAAGTTCCGTGGCCAGGGCACCGTCCAGGACCACATTCTCTCCGGCATCAAGAAGGCGGGACAGGGCGTTGTTGCGGGGCATGGTGTCAGGCAGGGGCATCACTTCAGGCTACAGGGAAGGGCGCGGGTCAGGAGCGCGGTGCTGCCGTGCTCTCCCGGGGCACCAACTGCGGGATGACCACCGTGGAACTGACCGGCGCGCCCGCTTCGATCTCCTTCAGCATGGCATCCATGCAGCGCCGGCCCAGCTCTTCGAAGTCCTGGCGCACGGTGGTGAGGGGCGGGGTAAAGAAGCCCGATTCAGGCTGGTCGTCGAACCCCACCACGGAGACGTCGTCGGGCACGCGCACGCCCGCCTCATTAAACGCGCGCAGTACACCGAGGGCCATCTGGTCGTTGCCCACGAACAGGGCCGTTGCCGTCCGCTCGGCCGCCAGCCGCCGCCCGATCGCATAGCCGCTTTCGGCGCTCCAGTCGCCTTCCAGCACCAGGTCGTCCTGCAAACCCGCCTGCTGGAGCGCCGCACGCCAGCCCTCGGCCCGGAGGGCACCATCGATCCAGTCCGCCGGCCCGGCGACGTGGCCGATCCTGCGGTGCCCGAGGTCGATGAGATGCCCGACGGCGATCCCGGCGCCACTCTTCTGGTCCACCGTCACGCCGCTGACGGCGTCGTTGCCCGCCGAGCCGACGGCCACCACCGGGACGCCGGGGTTGAACTCCTCCAGGATCCGCAGCGTTTCGGTGTGCGGCACCAGGACGGCGATCCCGTCCACCGACTGGTCCATGAAGTGCCGGAGGGCATCGAAGATGGCGTCCCGGCCGATGGAACGCAGCGCGGCGATACTGACGAAGTACCCGGCATCGCGCGCGGCACGCTCGACGCCGAGCATGGTGTTGGCGGGGCCGTACTGTGAAAGCTCGCTGCCCAGCACCCCGATGGTCTGCGAGCGCCGGGTCACCAGGCTGCGGGCCGCAGTATTGCGGCGGTAGCCCAGTTGTGCGATGGCCGCCTCGACCCTTTCTCGCGTTGCCTTGCTGACATTGGGGTGGCCGTTGACCACCCGGGAAACGGTCTGGTGGGAAACACCAGCAAGTTCAGCCACGTCCTCAAGGCGCGGCAGGCGCCCGCTGCTGCTTTTAGTCATGTCCCCATTGTGCCCGTTTGGCCCGGGTTGCCACGCGCCCCACGAAAAATCCCCCGGCGGCTTCGAAAGGCTGCCGGGGGATTCCCGCTCTTACAAAGAGTGGGCCCTGTGGGGCTCGAACCCACGACCCACGGATTAAAAGTCCGATGCTCTACCAACTGAGCTAAAGGCCCCTGCCGGGCTGTGTGGGCACCGAAGTGCCGGCCTGCCCGGCCCAGTCCATTTCTGGACATTTAATACTCTAACCCATGGTTCCGGCCCCGTTGAACGCAAGCCGGAACCCGCCGTCGGGCGCGTGCGCAAAGGGTTCCGATGCTCGATTTACGGCAGGGCACAGGAGTAGCGTGGGTGGCATGAGCGAGCAACCAGGTCCCAGTCCTTACGGCGGCGCCAACCGGCACCACAAGCCGAAGCCTTTCGCCCCCGTGGACTTTGAGCCTTTTGCCGGCGGCGCGGATCCCGCACGCGTGTCCGAGGCCGCCCACCTCGCCGCCCAGGCGCTGGTCCGGCACGGCCGCGACAGCGACGATCCCGCCGTGACCGAGCGGCTGGTCAGGCTGGCTGACGAGCAGGGCCTGGAGGCCATCGCGGAGATGTGGGCGGAGAGCCCGGCCCGGTCGCTGCCGGGTGCCCTCTGGCGCCTCTATGCGTTGCGGGCGGCCACAGTGCAGGACCCGGAGCGCATTTCCGTCTACTTCCGCGCCGGAAAGGACACTGCCCAGGTTTCCAACGTGGTGGCCGGCGCGGCCGAGCCTCCCGGGGCAGACGAGATGAAGACCATGGCGGACGCAATCCTGTCCGGGGCGTTCGACGGTGAGTTCGACGTCGCGCTGGAACGTTCCGCGGCGTTCTGCCGCGTGGTGGCACTCGGCCAGGCCACCCTTGCCGACGGGGCCGAGCACGGCAACGAGGCCCACGCCAGCAAGCTCACCCGCAACTCCAACCAACTGGTCAAAACCGCTGAAGACCTTGAGCACGCCGCCAACGCCTGGCGGCTGGGCGAACTGGACTGACAAGGCCGCTTTGTGGCCCAGAACGCGCGATCTGTCAATGTTGACTTGGGCCAACCAACGTAGAACACTGAAACTGGTGCCGAGCCGCGAAACCCCCGGGCTTCAACATTTAGCCGCCTAGAGCGGCCTACCGCCGAGAGGCGTATCCGGTTCGGCACCATTTTTATGCCCGCTTACGGCAGGCCCGATGTTCGTTGGCCGCCTGCTGTCAGCCCATTTCAACCCTCCTTTTATGGGCCGGTAGAGTTAGCGTTGGTTGCGCCGGGGTCACGTCACACGGCAGGCAACTCCCGCCCTGAACTACTCCCGGAGACCGGTAACTACGTGAAACTGCGCCTTTTTCCCCAGGAGCCCGCCGGGCTGAACCTCTTGTCGCAAATGGCGCAGCAGATTGTGCTGGGCAGCGCCACCCTCGCCGAAATCCTCGGTGTCCCCGCGGCGGAGCACGGCAGGCTTGTGGAGGACATGCACAACCACGAGGCACGGTCCGCCGAACTGCATTTCGCCCTTCTGACGCACATGCGCACCAGCTTTGTTAACCCGTTGCCGCGCGAGGACATGTATGCCCTCTCGCGGTACCTCAACGAGGCCATCGAGAAACTGGATGCCGCCGCGGAACTCGTGGCCCTTTACCGGCTGGAGCGCCTCCCCAAACGGGCCGCGGACCAGCTGGAGATCATCAGCCGGCAGGCCGAACTCACCGTGAATGCCATGCGGCGGCTCGACAACCTGGACGACCTCGAGGATTACTGGATCGAAATCCTCCGCCTGGCCAAACGTGCCGAACGGACCCACCGGGTGTGGGTGGCGGACATGATCAGCGATATGAAGTGGGCGCAGTACTCCCGCAACCGCGACATCGCCAACCAACTCGTGGAAGTCACCAAGGACATGCGCCGCATCGCCACCCAGGTAGGCAGCATCATCGTCAAGGAATCCTGAGGTGACGGCAGTCGTCTTCGGCGCAGTGGTCCTCCTGGCCGCCGTGTTCGCCTTCGTCAACGGGTTCCGCGACGTCTCCACCTCCGTGGCCCTTGCCGTCCGCACCCGGGCACTCACGCCCAGCGTGGCGGTGCTGCTCGCAGCCTTCTTCAACTTCATTGGCGCACTGCTCAGCGCGGGACTGGCGGTGGCCGTGAGCCAGGCCTGGATCAGCCTCCCTGCCGGGACGGACGGACTCAGCATCCTCCTGGCAGGCCTGGCCAGCGCCATCGCGTGGGGAATCTTCCTGTGGTGGCGGGGCATCCCGGCCTCCACCACCCATGCCCTGGTGGGCGGCCTTGCCGGGGCGGGACTCGCCAGCCTCGCCGTGGGCGGGCCGGGTGTTGGCGGAGTGGACAACTCCCTGCTGTTCCAGGTCATCCTGCCCCTGGTGCTGTCCCCCCTGGTGGCCTACAGCGGCGCGTTTATGCTGGTCTACCCCGCCACCTGGGCCGCACGGCACACGCAGCCGAACGTGGTGAACCAGCGGTTCCGCCGGAGCCAGTCCATCGCCGCGGGGGCGGTGGCGTTCGGCCACGGCCTGCAGGACGGGCAGCGGATCAGCGCCGTCCTCCTCCTTGCCCTGCTGGCGGGCGGCTATTCCGACGGCGGCAGCATCCCCGTGTGGGTTGCGCTGCTTTCAGCGGTGATGATCGCCGCCGGTACGATGTTCGGCGGCTGGCGCATCTCGCACACCATCGGCCATAAAATCACCAGGATCGACCCGCTGCGCGGCTCGGTGGCCCAGATTTTCAGTGCCGTGATGCTTTTTGTGGGTGCCATCGGCCTGCACTGGCCCCTGTCCACCACGCACACCGTCACCTCTGCAGTGTTGGGCGCGGGAGAGAACCAGCACTTCTCGGTCACCAACCGGAAACTGGTGATCCGCATCGTGGGGCTCTGGATCCTCACCCCGCTGGCCACGGCCGCCCTCGCCTTTGTGCTGGCGCTGGCACTTTCCCCGCTGCCGGAATAAGCCGCGCGGACCGGGTCCGCCGGCTCACAGCCGGGGACCACGCCGTCGTCTGCTACTGCCCTGCCCTGCCCTGCAAGACCTGTACAGCCGGAAGCTGGTGACGTAAATTCAAAAGTAGGCCCCCAGCACCGCTGCCGGGCCTGCCATCCGCAGCCGGGTGCAGGGCTGGGGATGGTTCCGCTGCAGCATATCGGCGGGTTGGCTGCACAACGTGGAAAAGACCAGGCGCCATGTCTACCCCGGCTCCCCGCCACGACCCCCCTCAGCCACGCCATATGCAGTGCGAGCTTTGCGGAACGGAACAGCAGCTGACCATCCACGCGATCATTGCGATGGGTGCCGCCAATGGCGACCTGGTCACCGTCTCCTATACGTGCAACGAATGCCGCCGGTTCCAGGAGCACCTCGCGTATGCGGCCGACGTAGCCGCGGCGCTCGGCCAGGTGCGGTGGATGGCAAAGGTTATTTTGCTCGGTGACGAGTACATCCATTGCGGATTTGCCATGGAGGAAGCCGAGTTCGAGATAGAGCGCCTGTGCTACCGGAGCAGTTCCGGCGGGGCACTGAACACCGTCTCGCTGCCCACCCGGGTGCTGCGCTGCCGGTGCGGCTTCCAGCTGGAAGTCCCCGAATAGGCGGACAGTCCCCGATCAGGAGTAGGGCGGGGCCAGGGCGTACGACGGGGGCCCCTGGTTCAGCCGGCTGTGGGCCCACGGCCGCAGGGGTCCCCGGGCGAGCGTGCGAGCCTGGTTCAGCCGGCTGTGGGCCCACGGCCGCGGGGGTCCCCGGGCGAGCGTGCGAGCCTGGGGCGCGGCTGGGGATTATCCGAAGCGGCCGGAGACGTAGTCTTCCGTGGCCTTCTGCGTGGGGTTGCTGAAGATGGTGTGCGTGTTGCCGACTTCGATGAGCTTGCCGGGCTTGCCGGTGCCAGCGATGTTGAAGAACGCGGTGCGGTCCGAGACGCGGGCTGCCTGCTGCATGTTGTGGGTCACGATCACCACCGTGTACTGGTCCTTGAGCTCGTTGATGAGGTCTTCAATGGCCAGGGTGGAGATGGGGTCCAGCGCGGAGCACGGCTCGTCCATCAGGATCACCTGCGGCTCCACGGCGATGGCCCGCGCGATGCAGAGGCGCTGCTGCTGGCCGCCGGAAAGCCCCGAACCGGGCTTGTCCAGGCGGTCCTTGACCTCGTTCCAGAGGTTGGCGCCCTTCAGTGAGCGCTCCACCAGGACGTCGGCCTCGCCCTTGGAGATCTTCTTGTTGTTCAGCTTCACGCCCGCCAGCACATTGTCCCGGATGGACATGGTGGGGAACGGGTTGGGCCGCTGGAACACCATGCCGATCTGCGAGCGGACCGTGACGGGGTCCACGCCCGGGCCGTACAGGTTGTCGCCGTCGAGGAGCACTTCGCCCTCCACGCGGGCGCCGGGAAGTACCTCGTGCATGCGGTTCAGGGTCCGCAGGAAGGTGGACTTGCCGCAGCCGGACGGACCGATGAATGCGGTGACGGACTTGGCCTCGATGTTGATGGTGACGTCCTCCACGGCGAGGAAATCGCCGTAGTACACGTTCAGGTCCTTGACGTCGATGCGCTTAGACATGGTGTTCCTTCACTAACTGGGGATGAATTGAAGTCTAGGTTCCGGCCGGAAGCGGCGGTAGGTGCCGCATGCCCGGAGCCGCGGTCAGCGGCCCGTTTTGGGGGCGAAGACCCGGGCGATCAGCCGGGCGCCCAGGTTGAGGATCATCACCAGGATGATCAGCACCAGGGCAGCGCCCCAGGCCCGCTGGGAGGACGGGTCCGGGTTGGCCGGCGACGTTGGGTTCAGGATCTGGGTGTAGATGAACGTGGGCAGCGATGCCATCCAGCCGCTGAACACGTTGGAGTTGATGCTGGTGGCGAAGCCGGCGGTGACCAGGATGGGCGCCGTCTCGCCGATAACCCGGGCGATGGCCAGGGTGACGCCCGAAGCGATGCCGGAGATCGCCGTCGGAATCACCACCTTGACGATGGTCCGCCACTTGCGCACGCCCAGCGCGTACGCCGCTTCACGCAGTTCGTTGGGCACGATCTTCAGCATTTCCTCGCTGGACCGCACCACCACGGGGATCATCAGCACGGAAAGGGCGACGGCGGCCACGGCACCTGTCTTGGTTCCCGGGCCCACCACCGCGAAGAAGAAGGCGGCCGCGAAGAGGCCGGCCACGATGGACGGGATGCCGGTCATAACGTCAACGAAGAAGGTGATGGCGCGGGCGAGCCGGCCATCCCTGCCATATTCCACCAGGTAGATCGCGGTCAGCAGGCCAACCGGCACGGAGATAACGGTGGCCAGCAGGGTGATCTCCACCGTACCCAGCAGCGCGTGGTAGATGCCGCCCAGGACGGGTGCGCCCTCCTCCACGGCCCGCCTGTCGTAGACTCCCGTGACGCCGTTCATGGAGCTGCTGAGGAATCCCGGGGTCAGGAGGCCGGGGATACCGTTGACCAGCACGGTCCAGATGACCGAGACGAGCGGCAGCAGCGCAACCAGGAAGGACCCCACCACCAGGCAGGTGGCCAGCTTGTCCTTGGCCTTACGGGAGCCTTCAACCGCTGCACTCCAGGACACGAGCCCAATGGCGAACAGGATCGCGGAGACCACGCCCCAGCCGAACGCGTTAAAGCCCACCAGCGCGAGGACCGCCGCGCCGAGAATCAGGGCCGCGGCAAGGACCACGTAGGGCGCGTACTTGGGCAGCTGGCCCTTGGTGAGCGCCGAGCGCTTGCTGCGGACGGGAGTAAGGGTGGAGGTCATTTAGTTGGCTCCCGAGAATTCTTTGTGCCGGGTGATGATCCAGCGCGCGATCATGTTCACGGCCAGGGTGATGATGAACAGGACCAGGCCCGCGGCGATCAGCGTGCTGACCTTGAGTCCGCTGGCCTCGGGGAAGTTCAGGGCGATCTCCGCGGCGATGGTCTGGTTGCCGGACTGGATCAGGCTGGCCGTCAGGGCTCCGGAGGACAGCACGAGGGCCACCGCCATGGTTTCGCCGAGCGCGCGGCCGAGCCCGAGCATAACGGCGCTGATGATGCCGGGCCGCGCAAAGGGCAGGACGGACATCTTGATCATTTCCCAGCGGGTGGCACCCAATGCGAGCGCGGCTTCCTCGTGCAGTTTGGGGGTCTGCAGGAAGATTTCGCGGGACAGTGAGGTGATGATGGGCAGCACCATCACGGCCAGGACGATGCCTGCCGTAAGGATGGTTTTGCCGGTGGCGGAGGCCGGGCCTTGGAAGATCGGCAGCCAGCCCATGTTCTGGGCGAGCCAGTTGTAGGCCGGGGAGATTTGGCCGGCCAGGAACGCTGCACCCCACGCGCCGTAGACCACAGAGGGGATCGCGGCGAGCAGGTCCACCACGTAGCCCAGGCCGGCGGCGAGTCCGCGCGGGGCGAAGTGGGAGATAAACAGGGCAACGCCGATGGCGATGGGCGTGGCAATCACCAGCGCAATAACTGCTGCGATGAGCGTGCCGATCACAATAGGCCAGATGTAGGCGAAGAAGCCTGCACCGCCCTGGATCTCGGCGGCAGGTGCCGTCAGCGCCGGGATGGCCTGGACCACCAGGAAGAGCGCGACGCCGAAGAGGACGGCGAGAATGAGGCAGCCGGCGGCCAGCGCGGCACCCGAAAAGATTTTGTCCCCGGCGCGGCCGGCGCCCTGGGTGCTGGTCAGGGGGGTGGCGGTCATTCGACGGCCCTTCGATCGTGGAGGTTATTCAAAGACTGGAAGAACGTGCATCCAATGCCAAGTTCCCCGCACTGCCTGCCGGCAGGCGGGGAACCCGGATTTGGTGCGCTAATTAGGACTTGACCTTGACGGACTCGATGGCCGCCTTTGCCTTCTCGGCGAGGGTGGAGGAGAGCGGAGCGGACTTGGCGGAATCCGCAGCCGTCTGCTGGCCTTCCTCGGACACTACGTAGTTCTCGAAGGCCTTGATCAGGTCAACGGTTTCCTGCTTGTCGTAGGTGGTGCAAACGACGTGGTAGGAAACCAGGACCACGGGGTAGGCGCCGGAGGCGGTGGTCTTGCGGTCCAGCTTGATGGCGCCGTCGTTGGCGGAGCGGCCTTCAACGGGCTTGCCGGCTTCAACTGCCTTGGCGGCGGCGTCGGCGGAGATCTTCACGAAGTCTTCGCCCACCTTGATGGAGGCGGTGCCGAGCTTGCCGCCCACGGCGGAGTCGTCAGCGTAGGTCACGGCACCGGGGGTGTCGGTGACGGTCTTGACCACGCCGGAGGTGCCCTTGGCGTTCTCACCCTGGAGGCTTGCAGGCCAGACGCCGGCGGCCTTGTCCGTCCAGATCTCAGATGCTGCCGATGCCAGGTAGTCGGTGAAGTTGGTGGTGGTGCCGGAGTCGTCCGAGCGGTTCACCGGGGTGACCTTGAGGTCCGGCAGGGTGACGCCGTCGTTCAGGGCTGCGATGGCGGGATCGTTCCAGGTGGTGATCTGGCCGCGGAAGATCTTGGCCACGGTGGCTGCGTCCAGCTTCAGCTCGGTGATGCCGGGGAGATTGAAGGCTACGGCAATCGGGGAGATGTAGACCGGGATGTTGACAGCACCTTCGGGGCCGCACTTGGCCTTGGAGGCTTCAAGTTCTTCGTCCTTGAGGTACGCGTCCGAACCGGCAAACTGTGCCGAGCCGTCGATGATGGCTTTGCGGCCGGCGCCGGAGCCGTCCGGCGAGTACTGCACGGTGGCGCCGGGGTTTGCCGAGGCGAAGCCGGCCTTCCACGCGTCCATGGCCGCGGTGGTGGAGGACGCGCCGATGCCGGTGAGCGTGCCGGTCACCTTGGGCCCGGCTGAAGTCTGGTTGCCGCTGGGCGCGGTGCCCGTGGCGTTGTCTGAACCGCAGGCGGTGAGCGCGAGTGCGCCGGCTGCGATAACAGCAATAGCGGCGTGGCGGCCGAAGCGAAGTGCCTTCACTAGGTGTACCCCTTCCAGGGTTTCTCAGTTGCGGGACAGGGGCGGAGAACCCTGCAGCGCGATGCGTACGTTTTGTACCTTCATCGAAGTTAAGGGCCGCAGGTAACGGGATGGGCTGTCCAAAGTGAACGGAATATTAACGACGGCGGGATATTTGCTGACAAGTGCCGGGTTCCCATTGCGCAGATCACATCTGCGGCCGTAGTGCGCGGCAGCAAAAATAAAACACGGGCAGCAAATAGACTGGACGTCATGGCTTCGGCAGCAGGACTCTCAGCGGGCAGGCGTTTCCTGCACGGCCGTATCCGCACCGGGTTGATCCGGAGCCGGAATTCGCTGGTTCCTGCCATCCAGATGACCCTGTGCGCAGTGGGCGCCTATGCCTTCGCCGAGTACGTGCTGGGCCATTCCGGGCCCTTGTTCGCCGCCACCTCCTCCCTGATCGCCCTGGGCTTCTCGCGCGAACCGCGGCTGCGGCGGGTGGTGGAGGTGGGACTGGGCTGCACCATCGGCATCGCCGTGGGCGACCTGCTCCTGCACTGGCTGGGCAGCGGAATCTGGCAGGCCGCCGTCGTGCTGCTCTTCTCCATCCTGCTGGCCCGCTTCCTGGACAGCGGCACCATCTTTACCACGCAGCTGGGGCTTCAGTCGTTGCTGGTGGTGCTGCTCCCGGCGCCGGCCGGCGGGCCTTTCACCCGGAGTATCGACGCCGTGGTGGGCGGCCTGTGCGCTCTGCTGGTGACCATCCTGATCCCCAAGGACCCTCGGCGGGAGCCACGCAAGGACGTGCAGAAGCTGCTGCACGAACTGGCGGAGGTGCTGCGCGAGTGTGCCGACGCCTTGGCCGACAGCGACTCCACGCAGGCATGGCACGCGCTCATCCGGGGCCGGAACTGCCAGCCGCTGGTGGACGCGATGCGCCAGTCCCTGCGCTCTTCCGGGGAGGTGGCCAGGCTTGCGCCCGCCTACCGGCGGCACCGGGAGGAGCTGGACCAGCTGAAAGTGTCACTGGACTTTATTGATCTGGCTTTGCGGAACAGCCGGGTTTTCGCCCGCCGGCTGACGAGCGCCATCAATCACGCGGCGCTCTCGGACGAGGCAACGGAGAACATCGCAGAAGTGCTGCAGGAGACCGCTGCCGCCATTGATGAGCTGTCGCTGGGCCTGGCGGAAACGCACGACGGCGTCCGCCGCGCCCACCTGCGCACGGCCCGGCGGGACCTGAGCGAGATTGCCCTGCGGCTGCACCCGAAGCTGCTTGAAGTGCAGCGGCTCGAAGGCGAAACGGTGGTGATGCTCTACCGGCCCCTGATGGTGGACCTCCTGGAGGCCACGGGGATGGACGCGCGTGAGGCGCGGGACGTGCTCCCGGCGCTTTAGCTCCGATGGTTGAGCCCTGCCGAAACTAAACGTCGTTGGGGTAGTGCAGCCCCAGTTGCTGCCGTGCTTCGTCCAGCAGCTGCATCATCTGCACGGTTTCGGCCCAAGGCATCAGCGGACTCTCCTCGAGACCGGCGCGGATGCACCGTGCCGTTTCACGCAGTTCGTGGATGAAGCCCTCGGTCTCCTCTGGAAATTCCTCAACCCGGATACGGCCGTCCAGGCCGCAGATTTCGAGGCTTTTCGGGCTGTACAGCGGGGAGCCAGTCCTGATCCAGCCGGCGGTCCCGCTAAGTGTTGCCATGCCCGGGCCGGCCGACGAGAGTGAGGAGGTCAGCTGGGCTGCGGCGCCTTCCGGATATTCGAGCGTGAGCGTGTTCTGCACGTCCACGCCGTCCCGGTTCAGGTGCCCCGTGGCGGTGAGCCTGGTGGGAAATCCGAGGGCAGCCACGGCCCAGGTCAGCGGGTACACCGCGAGGTCCAGGAGGGCGCCGCCGCCGGCAGCCGGATCCCACAGCCTGTCGGCGGGATCGTACACAGCCGGAAAGCCCAGGTCCGCCTGGACCCAGCGGACCGTGCCGATCGCCCCGCTGCCGGCCAGCTCAAGGGCGCGGCGGGTAGCCGGCAGGAAACGGGTCCACACCGCCTCCATCAGGAACACTCCCCGATCCCCCGCCAGCGCGGTCAGTTCGCGGGCCTCACGGGCGTTGATGGTGAGGGGCTTTTCGCACAAGACATGTTTGCCGGCGTCGAGGGCGGCAAGGGCAACTTCGAAGTGCTGGGCGTGCGGCGTGGCCACGTACACCACGTCCACCAAAGGATCGGCGAACAGCTGTTGGTAGCCGGTTGCGGTGGGTGTGTCGTGGTAGCTGACGGCAAAGCCATGCTGCTCAGCGAAGCCCCGGGCGGAGCCCTCTCTCCGCGAACTCACCGCATACAGCGTGGCATCCTCAAGGCAGGCGAGGTCGCGGGTTACGCGGTGGGCGATCCGGCCGGTGGCCACAACACCCCACCGCAGGAGGCGCCCACTGTGGCCGGAACCTTCCTCCTCGGCGCCCATCAGGCGGACCCGCGCACCACGAGTGACGTGGGGATCTGTGTCACCCGGTCCGGGTCCTTCCCCTCAATCAGGTTCACCAGGATTTCCGCCATTTTCTTTCCCATGTCGATGATCGGGTGATGCACCGTGGTGAGCTGCGGGTCCACGGAAACTGCGAACGAGTCGTCGTCGAACCCCACCACGGCGACGTCCTCGGGTATCCGGATCCCGCGTTCCTGCAGGACCGTGTAGGCCCCGGCGGCCATCTGGTCATTGGCGACGAACAGTCCGTCCACCGGCCGCCCGCTGCCCAGCAGGCGCCGCATCGCTTTGGCTCCGGAGGCGAGGGTGAAGTCCCCGTACTCCACCATGGAATCATCCAGCCCCGCTTCCGCCAGGGCTTTTCGCCAACCGTTGACGCGGTCAATGCCCGGCGGCATGTCCTGGGGGCCTGCGATGGTGGCGATGTTGCTCCGTCCCCGTTCGATCAGCAGCCGGGTTGCCCCTGCGGCTGCGGCCTCGTTGTCAACGTCCACGTAGTAGCTGCCGCTTTCGCGCAGGGGCCGGCCTGCGAACACCATGGGGATGTAGTCGCCCAGGTGCGTCCAGGACGTGTCCCCCGCATGATGGGACACCACCAGGGCCCCTGCCACGCTTCCGCCGAGCAGGAAAGCCCGGGTCTTTTCCGGCTTGGCCTCGGAAGCAATCACCATGTTCAGTGTGTAGTCCGTGTCTGCCAGATACAGGGCCACGCCCTCCACCACTGAGGCAAAGAACGGGTCCGCGAAGACCTTGGACGTGGACTCCGGCACGATAAGGGTCACGGAGTTGGGCTTCCTGCTGGCCAGGGTACGGGCTGCCCGGTTGGGAGTGTAATTGACGGCGCGAATGGCCTGCCGCACCTTGGCAGCGATGTCCTCATCCACGCTCGGCACATCATTAACCACCCGCGAGACGGTGGCGCGGGAAACGCCGGCCAGCGCTGCCACCATCTCAAGGGTGGGCGCCGGCCTGCTTGCGCTGGGGTCTTGCTTCACAATCTTCGCTCCGTGATCTAGCTGGCACTGGGCCGGGGATTTCAGTTTAGGCGGGCAGGGAAACAGCGGGGCGTGGAATGTTCCGCTTCGCCGCGGCAATTAACCCGGCGTAGGCCTTCCCGCTGTCCTTGACGGTGCGCTCGAAGCTGCCGTAATCCACTCGGACAATCCCGAAACGTTTTCCATACCCCCACGACCATTCGAAGTTGTCCAGCAGGGACCAGACGAAGTAGCCGCGGACGTCCGCACCCTGGTCTATGGCTTGGCCGACGGCGGCCACATGGTCCAGGATGAACCGGGTCCGGTCCTCGTCGTGCACTGCGCCGCCGGCATCCACCGTGTCCTCGTAGGCGGCGCCGTTCTCGGTGATGTACAGCGGCGGCAAGGATGGATACTCCTCGCCCAGCCGGACCAGCAGCGTGCGCAGGCCCTCCGGGTTCACTTCCCAGCGCATTGCTGTCCTCGGCAGCCCCCGGCTGGGGAACGCGATGTCCTCGGAACCGATCCAAGGTGAGGCGGTGGGACGTTCGGCTCCGCCGGAGTGGCCGTCGCTCCCGGCGGCGTCGGCGTGGCCGCTGATGAGGTCATCGTGGTAGTGGTTCACGCCCAGGAAGTCCAGGGGCGCGCTGATGATTTCGAGATCGCCCGGGCGGATCACCTCCTGCAGGCCGAAGGGTGCCAGGTCCCGCAACGAATCCTCCGGGTAGCTCCCCCGCAGGACGGGGTCCAGGAAAATCCGGTTCTGCAGGGAGTCGAACCGGCGGGCGGCGTCAAGGTCCACCGGGTCCTGGCTGTCCCGCGGAATCGAATTGCTCAGATTAAGGGTGATGCCCAGCTGCTCCGCTCCACGGCTTCGCAGCGCATTGACTGCCAGACCGTGGGCCAGGTGCTGGTGGTGCACGGCGGCGATGGCTGCCGCAGGTTCCTGGCGGCCGGGCGCGTGCACGCCCGCCCCGTAGCCCAACAGCGACGAACAGAAGGGTTCGTTGAACGTGGTCCAGTGGCGGACCCGGTCCCCCAGCGCCGAATACACGTCGTCTGCGTACTCAACGAACCGGTACGCAGTGTCCCGGTTGGCCCACCCGCCCTTCTCCTCAAGTGCTTGCGGCAGGTCCCAGTGGTAGAGGGTGAGCCAGGGCAGGATGCCCGCTTCGAGCAACTCGTCCACCAGCCGGGAGTAGAAGTCCAGGCCCTCGCGGTTCGCGGTCCTGTCTCCAGGACGGACCCGCGCCCAGCTGGTGGAGAACCGGTAGGAATCCAGTCCGAGTTCCTTCATCAGCCGGACGTCCTGGGGCATCCGGTGATAGTGGTCCACTGCCTGCTCGAGGGTGTCACCGTTGGCGATGGCGCCGGGGATCCTGGCGAAGTGGTCCCAAATGGAATCTTCCTTGCCGCCTTCGTGGCCGGCGCCCTCTACCTGGGCGGCCGCCGTCGCCGATCCCCACAGGAAGCCCTCGGGCCATTGCCGCTTATATGTTGAGTGCTGCATTCAGCCCTTCACTGCTCCTTGCATGATTCCTGAGATGAGTTGTTTCCCTGCGAGTACAAACAGCACCAGCAGCGGGAGGGTTGCCAGCACGGCGCCGGCGAGGACCACGGAGTAGTCCACGTAGCGGGCTGACTGCAGCTGGCTGAGCGCCGTCTGCAAGGTGGGGTTGCCGGCGTCGAGCACCAGAAGGGGCCAGAGGAAATCAGTCCAGGCCGTCATAAAGGTGAAGAGGCCCAGGATGGCCATGGCGGGCCGCGCGGCGGGGATGGCGACGTGCCGGAACGTCGAAATCATGCTGGCCCCGTCCATCCTGGCGGACTCGATGAGTTCGTCCGGGATGACGTCCACCAGGTACTGCCGCATAAAGAAGACACCGAACGCCGTTACCAGGGTGGGCACCACCACGGCGCCGATTTCGCCTGTCCAGCCCAGGGTGCGCATCACCATAAAGAGCGGGATGATTCCGAGCTGGGTGGGGATGGCCATGGTGGCCACCACCATCAGCATGAGCCCGTCCCGGCCCTTGAAGCGGAGCTTGGCGAACGCGTAGCCGGCCAGGGTGGAGAAGCCCACCACCGAAACGGTGATGATGCAGGAAATCAGCACGCTGTTGCCCAGGGCGAGCCAGAAGGGAATGGTGTCGAAGACTTCACCCACGTTGGTCCAGAAGTTTCCACCCGGAAGCAGTGGCGGCCAGGTTTCACTCAGGGCCTCATTGGAACGGCTGCCGATTACGGCGGACCACCACAGCGGGTAGGCCGAGGACAGCAGGAACGCCAGGAGCAGTCCGTAAGTCAGGAAGCCGGGTTTTTCTCCGGAACCGAAGAAGCGCTTGCGGGGTCGGGTGGAGGGGCCTGGCGCAGTCGTTCCGGAAGTGCGGGATTCAGGGGGTGCCGGGGCTGCCCCTTCGATGGTGCTCATCGCGTGGTCCTTTCGGCGCGCCGGGCAGCCCGGGAGGGTTTGGTGGCGTCTGCGGTGGCGATCCGCCGGGAGATGAGGTAGTTGACCAGACCGAACAGCACGATGATCAGGAAAAGGAGCCAGGCGATCGTTGATGCCTTGCCGAAGTTCTGGCGCTGGAAGGCCATTTCCCAGAGGTACAGCACGGTGGTCTGGAATTGCCGCTGTGATCCGCCTGCGGTAGCGGGATCGAACAGGCGCGGCTCGGTGAAGATCTGCAGGCCGCCGATGGTGGACGTAATGACCACAAACACCATGGTGGGACGGATGCTGGGCAGGGTGATGCTGAAGAACCGGCGTACCGCTCCGGCCCCGTCCAGGGCGGCGGACTCGTAGAGGTCGCGGGGAACGGCCTGCATTGCGGCAAGCAGGATCAGCGCGTTGTAGCCGGTCCAGCGCCAGTTCACCATGGTGGCGATGGCGATGTGGCTGGGCAGGGTTTCGCTTTTCCACATCACGGGGTCCAGGCCGATATTGCCCAGGACGTTGTTGATCAGGCCGTACTGCTCACCGAACATGTTGGTGAAGATCATGGCCACTGCCACCGGCGTCACTATGTAGGGCAGGAGGACGCTCATCCGCCAGAAGGTCCTTGCCCGGAGGTTCTGGTCAAGCATCGCCGCCAGGAAGAGCGCGATGGCGAGCTGCGGAATGGCGGAGAGCAGGAAGATGCTCACCGTGTTGAACAGGGAGTTCCAGAAGAAACGGTCCTGCAGGACTTCCACGAAGTTTTGCAGCCCAACGAAGTCCCCCTGGCCCTTGAGCAGGTGCCAGTCGAAGAGGCTCACCACGAAGGTGTAGACCAGGGGAAAGAGCCCGACGAGGGCGAAGAGGATAAAGAACGGGGCGACGTAGAGGTAGGGCGATGCTTTGACGTCGAAGACGTTCAGCCGCTGCTTCCAGGTGGGTTTCGGTTTGATGGCCGCGGGTTTGGCGGCCCGGTTCAGGGTGGTTGTCATGGGCTCTTGCCCTCCATCGGGGGGCCTCCCTTCCGGAAGGCCCCGCAGCGGGTGGTGCTAGTTGTTTACGACCAGGTCGTTGAGGAGGGTCAGCGCTTCGGACCAGGCCTTGTCGGCGTTGGCCGTGCCGCCGTCGAGCATTTTCAGGGCCGGGCCAAACACGTTCTCCTGGATGACGGAATCGTCCGGTCCCTTGAACTGGGCCACCACTCCCTTGGCGCGGTTGGCGAGGATAACGCCGGTGGGGGCGTTGTTGAACAGCACGTTGGGGGTGGCGTCCGCCACGAGCTTCTCCTGTGCCTTAAGCGTGCTGGGGAAGTTGTTGGCCGCGGCCGACTGCTTGACCTGCTGCTCAGGCGCAGTCAGCCAGGCGGCGAGCTTTGCAGCTTCTGCCGGATGTTTGGAGGTCTTGGGCACTGAGAGGAAAGCGCCGCCCCAGTTCGAGGCCCCGCCCGGGAAGACATCGGCGAAGTCCCAGCCGCTGTCCGCGCCGCCGCCTGCCGATTCAAGCTGGCCCTTGATGGTGCCGAGCATCCAGCCAGGGCAGACGAAGGTGGCGAAGGAGCCGTCAGTGAATGCCTTGCCGGTGCCCCAGTCAAACTGGGTCTGGTTGGCGGACAGACCCGCCGCCGTTCCGGCCGCCAGCAACTCGAATTTGGCTTTCATCTCCGCGTTGCCGTCAATGTTCAGCTTTCCGTCCTTGGTGTAGTACCCCTCCTCCATCTGGTTCACCATGGAGTTCCAGACGAAGCCGGACTGGTCATACCAGGCCTTGCCGGTGGCCGCCTTGTACTGCTCGCCGAGCTTGAAGTAGGTCTCCCACGTGGCGTCCTCGCCGCCGAACAGCTTCGCTACCGATTCGCGGTCCTTCGGCAGGCCGGCAGCCTCAAACAGTTTCCCGTTGTAGCAAAGGCCCTGCGGTCCAATATCTGTTCCATAGCCAATGACGCGGCCGTCCGGATCTGTGCCCTGTTTGAACTTCCAGTCCACCCAGTTGTCCTTGATGTCCGCAGCCCCATGCTCGTTCAGGTCCACGAACTGGTCAGAAACTTCCATGATGGATCCGAGCCAGCCTTCCTCGATGGCCACCACGTCGCTGAGGCCGGAGCCGGCAGCAAGTTTCGTGAACGCGTCGGTGCGGGCGTTGGCTCCGCGGTCGATGTTCGTGGCCTTGATCTTGATTCCGGGGTTGGCCTGCTCGTATTCACCGTAGAGATCGTCGTAACCGAAGGTTCCGAAAGTGGTGACCGTGAGTTCCACGGGGTTGTCTGCGCTTGCTGCCTGTTCTTTGCTGCTGCTGCAGCCGGTGGCCATCAGGGCCAGGGCCGCTGCGCCCGCAATTGCGGCCGCGGTACGTCGTGCGAATTTCAAGGTCACTCCTTTGTGGGGGAACTACCGGCGCTGAGAGAGCGCTCTCTGGCAAGTTCCTCAACTGTAGAGGTGGCGCAGATCACTGTCAAGAGAGCGCTCTCTCGGGCCCTGTTGGCGCGAGATTAGGGTGCGGGCGGTGGGCCCACGCCCGCAGGGTTCCCTGGCCGTGGATCCGCTCCGGCGAGGGCCCCGACCCGAGCTTGCGAGGGTGGGGAGCCGGTGTGGCCGTGCGAGGTTAGGGCGCGGCGGTGGGCCCACGCCCGCAGGGTTCCCTGGCCGAGCGTGCGAGGTTAGGGCGCGGCGGTGGGCCCACGCCCGCAGGGTTCCCTGGCCGAGCGTGCGAGGTTAGGGTGCGGGCGGGGATTGTCGGTGGCCGCCATTAGGGTTGGACGCATGGCAACAAAGACTTCCCGGGCCGCCAAGGCGCCCGCCTACAAATGCGCCGAATGCGGCTGGACCACCGTGAAATGGGTGGGTCGCTGCGGCGAGTGCCAGGCGTGGGGCACCGTGGAGGAGACGGGCACCGCGGTTGCACGTACGACGGCGGCCACAACAGTCCTCGAGCCGGCCCGCCGGATTGCCGAGGTAGACGCCACCACGGCCGCTTTCCTGCCCACGGGCGTGGACGAACTGGACCGAGTGCTGGGCGGGGGCCTGGTCCCGGGCGCGGTGATCCTGCTGGCAGGCGAACCCGGCGTCGGAAAATCCACGCTGCTCCTGGACGTCGCTGCGAAATTCGCCCGCACGGCGCAGGACGTCCTGTACGTAACGGGCGAGGAGTCCGCGGCGCAGGTGAAGCTGCGCGCGGAACGGATCGACGCCGTCGCGGAGTCGCTTTATCTGTCAGCCGAAACGGACCTGGGCCAGGCCTTGGGGCAAGTGGAGAAGATCGAGCCGCGGCTCCTGATCGTGGACTCGGTCCAGACCCTCAGCAGCGCGGACGTTGACGGCAGCGCGGGCGGTGTTTCGCAGGTGCGGGAGGTCGCGGCATCCATTATTGCCGCGGCGAAACGGCGGAACATGACCACCTTGCTGGTGGGCCACGTGACCAAGGACGGTTCCATCGCCGGGCCCCGGCTGCTGGAGCACCTGGTGGATGTGGTGTGCCAGTTCGAGGGCGAACGGCATTCGCGCCTGCGGCTGCTCCGCGCCGTTAAGAACCGCTACGGGCCTACCGACGATGTGGGCTGCTTCGACCTGAACGAGAACGGCATCGAAGGCCTCGCAGATCCCGGCGGGCTGTTTGTCAGCCGCACCAAGGAACCGGTCTCGGGCACCTGCATCACCGTGACCATGGAGGGCCGGCGCCCACTGCTGGCCGAGGTGCAGTCGCTGCTGGCCGAGAGCCCCAACTCGCAGCCGCGCCGGGCTACCAGCGGCCTGGACAGTTCCCGGGTCTCCATGCTGCTGGCGGTGCTGCAGCAGCGCGCGGGGACACTGCTGCACAAGGACGACTCCTACGTGGCCACGGTGGGCGGGGTGAAGCTGAGCGAACCCGCCACGGATCTAGCGGTCGCCCTCGCCGTGGCCTCGGCCAAGGCGCGCAAACCCCTCCCGATCCGCTTGATTGCTTTCGGCGAAGTGGGACTCGCCGGCGAAGTCCGCCCGGTTCCGGGCATCAACCAGCGGATCCAGGAGGCCCACCGGTTGGGGTTTACCCATGCCGTGGTCCCGGCAAGCCATGCCGGCCCCGGGCCCGTCCCGGCCGGTTTTTCGGTCCGGGAAGTGGAGCACCTGACGGAAGCCCTGAGCCTGTTGATCGGCTAGCGCCTGCTGATTGGCAGGCCGGTTGGCAAACCGGTTGATCGGCTGGTCCGATTGATTGGCTGACGCCGCTGCCTGGCCGGTGCCTGCTGATTGACAGGCCCGCCGGCGCCTTCTGCCGCGTTCAGTGCTGGCCGTGTTGCGGCAAGGCGTCGGGGTCGTCCCGGTGGGAGTTGAGGAGCCAGCCGGAAACGTCGCTGCGCAGCACCAGCAGCGGGCCGCCGGTGGCACTGACATTTCCGTTGGGCACGTAATAGCCGCGGCCCGAACCGGGGCCCCCGGCCGCGCGGTCCAGTGCCTCAACCAGGTGGCGCGGGAGGTGGCCCTGCGGACCAAGGCTGCGAAGCTCATCAAGTTCTTCCGGCGTAAGCCGTCCCAAAACCTCAGCAATATTGGCCATGACCGGTCCCTTCGAGGAAAGTGCCTGAAGGAATAACCTAAAGCAGGGCCGTGAACTGCCGGTTAACACTGGACGGCGAATTCGCTTCTTTTCGTTTGTTGCTGGAAATGGAGGACACATGCCGGTCCGAAGCGCAGGAATCCTCCTGTACAGGATGGGCGCGACGCCGGGGCCCGCCACCGGTCAACAGCCAGGCAGCGCACCTGGTGTTTCCGCCGAGCTGCAGGTGTGGATTGCCCACATGGGCGGTCCGTTCTGGGCCCGAAAGGACGCGCACGCCTGGTCCATTCCCAAGGGCGAGTACACGGAGGACGAGGATCCCCTGGCGGCCGCCATCCGGGAGTTCGCCGAGGAAATGGGAACACCCGCACCGGCTGCTGACTACGAACACCTCGGCGAATTCCGCCAGCCCTCCGGCAAGATCATCACCGTTTACGCGGCCGAACAGGACTTCCAGCCGGAACGCATCGAGAGCAATACCTTCCCAATGGAGTGGCCCAAGGGTTCAGGCCGGATCCAGCACTTTCCCGAAATTGACGACGCGCGCTGGTTTGCGGAGCCAGAGGCAAGGCTCAAGCTGGTGAAGGGCCAGGTCCAGGTCCTGGACGCCCTCGCCGAACATGTCCACCCCCGGTCCTCGTGAAGGTGGCACCGAAGACCGTCTCCTGTCCCCCAGACGGCGGAAGGCCGGGAACCCTCTGGGATCCCCGGCCTTGCATGCCCTTGCCGCGCCAGATGCGGCGTCCTTCAGGCTGCCGCGCGGGTTCGCCCCGCCAGGGGGTTGGCTGACGCAATCTTGACCACCGTCACGTCGTCACCGCAGCACAGCATGGTCCTGCCGGCCCCATCGTCCCGGATGATCCAGAAGACGCTTCGGTCTGCGGCAATCATGTCGATAATTCCGGACACCGGGGCACGGCCGGCGGCATGGAGCTCCACATGGTCGTTGCGGCAGAGCCTGGACCAGTCAGGAACGGGCGGCGCCGCGTTTACCGTTCCCCGGTGGGCTGGTTTGTGAACGTACATGCGCCTCTCCAAAGGACTCTCTGCTAGAAGTTTCCGCCGTCGGCTTTGACGGCCAGGACCGGCCGGTCTGCCTGCATGAGGATGCGCTGGGCGTGGCTGCCCAGGATGAACTTTCCCACCTGGGTGCGGTGCCGAAGCCCGATGACGATCAAGGAAGCATCAGCGTCCCTGGCCACGTCCAGGAATTCATCCGCGAGGTCATGCTGGTAGGGCGGCTGGATGACGCTCGCCTTAACCCCTGCCTCGGTGGCGCGGCGGGCGGCCTGCGCCAGGAGCTCCTCGGGCGCCACGGACTTGTCCACCAGTGCGCCTTCCCTGGCGGAGTTGACGATCAGGAGGTCCTCGTTCCGCAGCCGGGCTTCGGCGATGCCGGCCGTAAGGGCGGCTTCTCCTGCCGGCGTGGGGACGAATCCGACGACGATGCTCATACTTTCTCCTTGATGTCCTGCCGCGCTGCTGGTGCAGCGACGGGCGGCTTGCGCTTGGCGATGGAAGTCCGGATGACCGGCAGTACTGCCACCAGGACAAAAACAACGAGCAACGTGGCTGAAATGGGCCGGCCAAAGAAGCCCAGCGGGTCGCCGCCGAAGACCAGCAGTGAACGCCGCATGGAGCTTTCGAGCAGTTCGCCCAGCACAAAGGCCAGAACCAGGGGCCCGGGTTCGAACCCGAACTTCTTCATGAGGTACCCGATGATGCCGAAGACCACCACGAGCGTCACATCGAACATGCTGTTGTTGATGGTGTAGGCACCCAGCAGCGTGATCAGGGCAGTGACCGGCGCCAGGATGGCCGCACGGACCCGCAGGATCCGGACAAAGATTCCCACCAGCGGCAGGCTCATGATCAGCAGCAGGATGTTGCCGATGTACATGGAGTTCACTACGCCCCAAAACAGCTCCGGGTTCTGCTCCACCAGCTGCGGGCCGGGGGTTACGCCCTGGATCAGCAACGCGCCGAACATCAGCGCCATGGTGGCGTTGGCCGGGATGCCCAGCGTCAGCAGGGGGATGAACGATGAAGTGGCGGCGGCGTTGTTGGCCGTTTCCGGGCCGGCCACGCCTTCCGGCGCTCCCTTGCCGAACCGCTCGGGCTGCTTGGCGCGCTTCTTCTCCATGGCGTAGGAAGCCATGGAGGCGATAGTGGCACCGCCGCCTGGAAGAATGCCGAGGAAAAAGCCCAGGACAGAGCCGCGGCCGATGGCGCCCGAGGCCTGCCTGAGATCGCCGCGGGAAGGCCAGACGTTGGCCACTTTCGACGGCGCCTTCGCGGCCCGGTGCCGTTCCTCCAGGTTGTAGAGGATCTCACCCAGCCCGAAGATGCCCATGGCAATCGGCACGAAGTCGATGCCGTCGGCCAGTTGCAGGCTGCCGAACGTAAAACGGCTTTCGCCGGTGAAAATGTCCCGGCCGACGGTGGCGAGCAGCAGGCCAAGGGCCGCGGCTATGAGTGCCTTGGCTTTCGCGCCGCTGCTGATGGTGGCCACCAGGAGGATGCCCAGCAGCGCCAGGGCGGTGTACTCCGGCGGCCCGAAATCCAGCGCGAAACCGGCAACGATGGGCGCCAGGAAGGTCAGGCCGATGATGGCCGCCGTGCCGCCGATGAAGGAACCGATGGAGGCAAGGCCCAGGGCGGTACCGGCCTTGCCCTGCCGGGCCATCTGGTAGCCGTCAAAGACGGTCACCACGGAGGAGGCTTCGCCGGGAAGCCGGAGCAGCACCGAGGTGATGGTGCCCCCATACTGGGCGCCGTAGAAAATGCCGGCGAGCATGATGATGGCGGTGACCGGCTCCACGTTATAGGTCAGCGGAAGAAGGATCGCGATGGTTGCCGCGGGCCCCAAGCCGGGCAGCACACCGATCAGCATGCCGATGACGACGCCGATCAGGCAGTAGAGGAGGTTGGTAGGCTCCAGGACCACCGCAAAACCGTTAATGACGGGATTCAGAAAATCCACGGAGGTCTCCTAGAAAAGGTGGGGGATGGACGTGCCGAGCGCAAGGACAAAGATGCCGTAGAACGCCGCGACGACGATGGCGCTGACCAGCAGCGTGGAGCGCCAGGTTTCGCCGCCCAGGAAGCGCATCCAGATGATGCACAGCACCAGGGCAGGAATCTCGAACCCGATCAGCGGCATCAGTGCCACCATGGCTGCCAGCGTCACCAGTCCGGTGAGCGGGGCAAGTGACATGCGCGTGAACTTTTCGGCGTCACGGTTGTGCCTGCCCAGGATGAGCTGGAACAGGCCCAGGGCGGCCATCACGCAGCTGATGACGAACGGCCAAAGGCCAGGCTGCGGGCTGGACGGTGTGCCAAGTCCCATGGAGATGGACAGGACGACGGCGCCGATCCCCACACCGAGGACCACCAGGGACGAGGCCATGTTGGCCAAGGGACCCGCCGCCGGGGGCTTCTCCTCCTCCCATTGGGCGGCCAGCTGCTCCGGCGTCAGTTCGTCAACGGGTTCGGACTGGCCGTCCTCCGATGCGCGGGGGGCGGTGCCGCCGGAGGATGCAGCCGTGCTGCTTCCTCCGGCAGGCTCCACTGCATGGGTTCCTTTCACAGGAATCACTTATTTCCGCTCAGGCTGATGTCATACTTCTCCACCAGTTCCTTGTACTTTGCTGCGTAGCCCTTCCATTCGGTGACCACTTCCTCGCCGGAGATTTCCTTTGGCGTCAGCATGTTCTTCTCGTTGAACTCCTTGTAGGCGTCCGATTTGAAGGTCTCCTGGAATGCCCCGTACAGCTTGTCCTTGACCTCCTGCGGCGTTCCCTTGGGAGCGGCGACCGCGCGGTACTGGGCCACAGGAACGTCATATCCTGCTTCCTTGGCAGTGGGGGTCTCCGGCAGGAAGCTGTTGCGCTCCTCCGAGAAGACCAGCAGCGGGGACACCTTGCCCGCCTTGATCTGCGGCATGGCCTCGCCCAGCTGGATGGTGGCGAGCTCCACCTGGTTGCCCAGCGCCGCCGTCAGTGCCGGCTTGCCGCTGTCGAACGGGATATCGGTGCCGGTGACGTTGGCCTGCTTGAAGAGGACGGTCTGGGCCAGCTGGCTTCCCGTGCCCACACCTGTGGTGCCGAACGTTACGTTGCGGCCGGCATCGGTGACGTCCTTGAAGGACTTGAAGCCGGAGCCGGGGCTGGCTACCAGGACGTAGTCATCCTGGGACAGGCCGGCGATGATGTCGAGGTCGTCGATATTGACAGCTTCGTCGGCGGAGACAGCCAGCGGCGTGATGGTGATCAGCGAAGCGGTCAGCAGGACCAGTTCCTGCCCGTCGGCGGGCTTGCCGGCAACTTCCTTTGTGGCGAGGGCGCCGTTGGCACCGGGCTTGTTGACGACCGGCACCGGCTTGCCAAGGGTTTTCGAGGCGCCTTCGGCCAGGGCGCGGGCGATGAGGTCCGTGCTGCCGCCGGCCGCCTGGCCTACCGTGAGGTTGATGGGCCCGGAAGGGTATTCAGCCGTTTTGGACTGGCCGCCGGCGACGTTGCCGCAGGCTGTCAGGGCCAGCAGCGTGATGGCCGAAGCCGCGCCGAGGACTGAGCGGCGTGTGGGGAAGTGCTTCATTGGGACTCCTCATAAAAACTCCGGGATGCTCCCGGACGGTGCTGTGAACCGAATCACTTCGGCTTGCTCGAACGAGTTTAGGGACGGGTTATGATGCCTGTCTAAGCCCAAATCTGCATCACCTGATACCCGGAAGGCATCATGTTTACGTTTGACCAGCTGGCCGGATTCATCGCCGTCGCAGAGGAGCTCCACTTTGGGAGGGCTGCCGAGCGCCTGAACATGACGCAGCCTCCTTTGAGCCGGCAGATCCAGAAACTGGAAAAGATCGTCGGTGCCGAGCTCCTGGAGCGGGACAACAGGCGGGTGGAGCTCACCTCGGCGGGCCGGATGTTCCTTGAGGAAGCCCGCCGGCTCATGGCACTGGCGGAGCGTGCACCGGTGACGGCACGGCGGATCGCGTCGGGACGTTCCGGCGTGCTGCGCATCGGCTTCACCGCGGCCAGCGGCTTCAGCATCCTGGGCCCGTTACTGGAAGAGGTTTCGAGCCTCATGCCGGACGTGGATATCGACCTTCAGGAACTGGTGACCCGTGAGCAGCTCAACGGCCTGCTGACCGGTGAACTCGACCTTGGCTTCGCCCGCCCGCCCTTCGACAGCGAAACCTTCGATTCCCATCTGCTCTACCGGGAATCCATGGTGCTGGCCGTTCCGTCCGGGCACCGCCTGACCCTGCTCGGCCGGGACATCACCGCAGCGGACTTCAGCGACGAGCCCTTGATCATGCACTCCCCCACGCAGGCCCGCTACTTCTATGACCTCGTGGTCAGCATGCTGCCCATCCGGCACACGAACGTGGTGCACACGGTCAGCCAGATCCTCACCATGGTCTCGCTCGTTGCCGCTAAACGCGGGCTGGCCTTCGTGCCCCACTCCGCCACCATGCTGGGCATCAAAGGGGTGGAGTTCCTGCCGCTGGAAGCAGGCAGGGGGGAACAGGTGGAACTGCACGCCCTCTGGAATCGAAGGATCACCAATCCCGCGCTGGCACGTCTGCTGGAGGATCTCGAATTCTCGATGGAGTAGGTCCTGGATCATGCTCCGAAGGTATCAATACATATAAAAATGCACTTAGACAGGCATTAGACGCGCTCCTAGGCTGGGAGGGAATCATCACCTTCGCCGCCCGCGGCGCACATACCGGAGGACCACACCGTGGCAAAGCATTCACCCCAGGAACTGGCGGACACACTCAAGGAAGGCCTGCTCTCCTTCCCCGTTACCGCCTTCGACGCGCAGCTGCAGTTCGATGAAGAAAACTACCGCAAGCACCTCGCGTGGCAGGCCAGCTTCCCCGTTGCCGGCCTGTTCGCGGCCGGCGGCACCGGCGAAGGCTTCTCGCTGACACCGGCAGAATCCGAGCGCGTGGTCCGCACCGCAGTGGACGAAGTGGGCAGCCGCGTCCCTGTCCTCGCTTCCGCCGGCGGATCCACCGCCCAGGCCATTGAGAACGCCAAGGCAGCAGAGGCCGCCGGCGCTGAGGGCATCCTCCTGCTGCCGCCGTACCTGACCGAGGCTGACCAGGGCGGACTGATCGAGCACGTGAGCGCCGTCTGCAGCGCCACATCCCTGGGCGTCATCATCTACAACCGCGCCAATGCCATCTACAAGGACACCACGGTGGCCACCCTGGCTGAACGGCACACGAACCTGATCGGATTCAAGGACGGCGTGGGCGACCTCGAGCACGATGCCCGCGTGTACGCCAAGCTCGGCGACCGGCTGTTCTACCTCGGCGGCCTGCCCACGGCTGAAACTTTCGCCCTGCCTCTGCTGCAGCTCGGCATGAGCACCTACTCCAGCGCCATGTACAACTTTGTGCCGCAGTTCGCGCTGGACTTTTACCAGGACGTGCGCAACCAGGACCGCGTTGCCGTCAACAGGAAGCTGAACGACTTCGTCATCCCCTACCTGGACATCCGCGACCGTGTGAAAGGCTATTCGGTATCCATCGTCAAGGCCGGGCTGGACGCTATCGGCCGCTCCGCCGGCCCCGTGCGCCCGCCACTGCAGAACCTTGCCGAACAGGACCTCGCCGACCTCAAAGCCCTGATCGCCACCGTTTCCTAGCCGTCACCGCAGACACAGGAGAAAAGCACATGACCCTTACCGGACATTCCCTTATTGCCGGGCAGCCCACCGTTGGCGAAGGCAAGACCACCTTCGGTCTCAACCCGGCCACCAACCAGGCCCTGGACCCCACCTACACGCTGCTCACTGAGGACCAGCTCAAGGCAGCCACTGCCGCCGCTGCCGAAGCCTTCCCCTCCTTCAGCACCCTTGACCCCGAAACCCACGCCGGCTTCCTCGAAGCCATCGCGGACAACATCGAAGCCATCGGCGAGGAACTCATCACCCGCGCCGGCCAGGAAACCGGCCTGCCCGCAGCCCGGCTCCAGGGCGAGCGAGCCCGCACCACCGGCCAGCTGCGCCTCTTCGCAAATGTGGTCCGGCAGGGCGACTTCCGCGGCGTCCGCATCGATCCCGCCATCCCGGACCGTACTCCCCTGCCCCGGGCCGACATCCGCCAGCGCCAGATCCCGCTCGGCCCCGTCGCAGTATTCGGCGCCAGCAACTTCCCGCTGGCCTTCTCCACCGCCGGGGGTGACACGGCCTCCGCCCTCGCCGCCGGCTGCCCCGTCGTCTTCAAAGCCCACAACGCCCACCCAGGCACCAGCGAACTCGTCGGTCAGGCCGTCACCAAGGCCGTCAAGGACCTGGGCCTGCACCCGGGTGTGTTCTCCCTGATCTACGGCCCCGGCGCCAGCATCGGCCAGGCCCTCGTGGCCGACCCCAACATCAAGGCCGTCGGCTTCACCGGCTCCCAGGCCGCCGGCACCGCCCTCATGCGCACCGCCGCCAACCGCCCGGAACCCATCCCGGTCTACGCCGAAATGTCCTCCCTGAACCCCGTCTTCGTCTTCGAAGGCGCCCTGAACGGCACCGCCGAAGACATTGACGCCCTCGCCCGGCAGTACGTCACCGCCGTCACCGGCAGTTCCGGCCAGCTCTGCACCTCCCCCGGCCTGCTCTTCGCCCCCGCAGGCGAGGCAGGGGACAAACTCGCAGCCGCCGTCGGCCGCGCCGTTTCCGCCTGCGCCGGGCAGACCATGCTCACCGAAGGCATCGCCACCTCCTGGAACAACGGCACCGAAAACCTCGGCAGCGCCAACGGCGTCCAGCTCATCGGCCAAGGCACCCCCGGCCCCACCGAAAACGCACCGGCCCCGGCCATCTTCGGCACCGGCGTCACCGAATTCACCACCAACCCCGTCCTGCACGAGGAAATCTTCGGCGCAGCATCCCTGGTAATCCGCTATTCCTCCATCGAGGACCTCCTCCAGGCCACCCGCCGCATCGAAGGCCAGCTCACCGCCTCCCTGCAACTCACCGAACAGGACTACCCGACCGCGGCACGCCTCCTGCCCGTCCTCGAACAAAAGGTGGGCCGCATCATCGTCAACGGCTGGCCCACCGGCGTCGAAGTAGGCCACGCCATGGTCCACGGCGGCCCCTTCCCCGCCACCTCCGACTCCCGCACCACCTCCGTGGGGACCCTCGCCATCAACCGCTTCCTCCGCCCCGTCGCCTACCAGAACCTCCCCCAGGAACTCCTCCCCGAAGCACTGAAGGACAACAACCCCTGGCACCTGAACCGGCGCATCGACGGCGAAACAGTCGCTGCTGCGGAGAAGGCCGAGGTGGGTGCATGAGCAACCAGCCCATCATTGCCGCCGTTGAAGTAGTGCCGGTTGCAGGCCATGACAGCATGCTGATGAACCTCAGCGGCGCGCACGGCCCCTTCTTTACCCGCAACGTTGTGATCATTACCGACTCGGAGGGCCGCACCGGCCTGGGCGAGGTTCCCGGCGGCGAGAAGATCCGCACCACCATCGAGGAAGCCGGCGCCCTGATCAAGGGCAAGCCGGTGGCCCGCTACCGCTCGCTCCTGCGCGAGGTTGCGTCCGAGTTCGCGGACCGCGACGCCGGCGGCCGCGGCCTGCAGACCTTCGACCTGCGCACCACAGTGCATGCGGTGACGGCGGTGGAAGCGGCGCTGCTGGACCTGCACGGCCAGTTCCTCGGCGTTCCCGTGGCCGAACTCCTCGGCGACGGGCAGCAGCGGACCTCCGTGCCGATGCTCGGCTACCTGTTCTTCGTTGGCGACCACGCCCGCACCGACCTGCCCTACCTTGTGGAGGACGCCCCGGCTGACCGCTGGGAGAAACTTCGGCGCCAGGAGGCAATGACCCCGGACGCCGTCGTCGCGCTGGCAGAAGCGGCGCAGGAGCGCTACGGCTTCAGCGACTTCAAGCTCAAGGGCGGCGTGCTGTCCGGGGACGACGAAGTGGACGTTGTGACCGCCCTGGCCAAGCGCTTCCCCGAAGCCCGGGTTACCCTGGACCCCAACGGCGGCTGGCTCCTGGACGAAGCCATCCGGCTGGGCAAGCGGATGCAGGGCGTCGTTGCCTACGCCGAGGACCCGTGCGGTGCCGAGGGCCGCTTCTCCGGCCGCGAGGTAATGGCCGAATTCCGCCGGGCCACCGGACTGAAAACGGCCACCAACATGATCGCCACGGACTGGCGCGAGATGTCGCACGCCATCCGCAGCAACGCAGTGGACATCCCGCTCGCGGATCCGCACTTCTGGACCATGCACGGCTCGGTCCGGGTGGCCCAGATGTGCCACGAGTTCGGCCTCACGTGGGGCTCGCACTCGAACAACCACTTCGACATCTCGCTGGCGATGTTCACCCACACCGGGGCAGCAGCCCCGGGTGAGATCACGGCGCTGGACACCCACTGGATCTGGCAGGACGGCCAGGGCCTCACGAAGGAGCCGCTGCAGATCAAAGGTGGCGCGATCGAGGTTCCCGACGCTCCCGGCCTGGGAATCGAACTGGACCGCGAAGCCCTGGACAAGGCCCACCAGCTGTACCTGCAGCACGGCCTCGACGCCCGCGACGACAGCGTGGGCATGCAGTACTACATCGACGGCTGGTCCTTCGACCCGAAGCGGCCGTGCCTCGTTAGGTAGAAGCTGTTAGGTAGAAGCTGTTAGGTAGCAGCTGCCCGATAGAAGCAGTCCGCCGGCAGCTGTCCGGTAAAGTAGTGGGGTCCGCTGTGACGGGCCCCACTGCTCTCCAGTGCCCCGCAGCCGGCCTGCGTTATCCAACCCCCAAAGGAAACATTCAATGATGTCTGTGGACAATGCCGTCACGGACGTGGCCTCGGCCACGAAGAAATTCTTCAAGCGCGTGCTGCCCATCATGCTGGTCATGCTGGTGTGCAACCAGCTGAACCGGTCGAACATCGGCTACGCGCAGGACCACCTCCAGGCTGACGTTGGCATCGGTGCCGCCGCCTATGGTTTTGGTGCCGGGCTCTTCTTTATCGCCTACGCCATTTTTGAACTTCCCAGCAACGTGATGATGGAGAAGTACGGCGCCAAGGTCTGGCTGGCAAGGATCATGGTCAGCTGGGGCATAGTTTCCTTCCTGATGGCGTTCGTGCAGAACGAAACCATGTTCTACGTCCTGCGGTTCCTGCTGGGCGCCGCGGAAGCCGGCTTCTTCCCCGCCGTCATCTTCTACTTCGCCCGGTGGGTGCCGGCCGGGCAGCGCGGAAAGGCAACCGCGATCTTCATCGCCGGCTCATCCATTGCCGCCGCCATTTCCGGACCGATCGCCGGGATGCTGCTCAGCCTGCACGGCGCGCTGGGCCTGCGCGGCTGGCAGTGGCTGTTCGGCTTCGAAGGCGCCCTGTCAGTAGTTGTGGGCATCACGGTGTTCTTCCTCCTGGACGCCAGGATCAGGGATGCCAAGTGGCTCACCGCACCCGAAAAGGATGCACTGTCCCAGGCGATCGCCGCTGAGGACGCCCAGCACACCACTGCTGGCGGCGGAAAGATCAACCGCTGGAAGATGCTCCTGAACCCGCAGATCCTGCTGCTGTGCGGCATCTACTTCTCCGTGCAGCTGTCCATCTACGCCAACACATTCTGGCTCCCCAGCATCATCAAGCAGATCCCCGGCACCACCGACCTCACGGTGGGCTTCCTGTCTTCGATTCCTTGGATCTGTGCCGTGTTCGCCATGTACTTCGCCGCCAAGTGGCAGGACAAGGCCAAGTCCAAACGTCCCTTGCTGGTGGCCGCACTCCTGGTCGCCGCAATCGGCACGTTCGCAGCCGCCGTCGCGTCCCCTGTGATGGCGCTGATGTTCCTGGCCATCGCCGCGATGGGTTTCAAGAGTGCTTCGCCGCTGTTCTGGACCATCCCGCAGTCAGGGCTGCATCCGCTGGTCCTGGCTCCGGCCATCGCCATCATCAATTCGCTGGGCAACCTCGGCGGATTCGTGGCGCCGTTCGGCTTCGGCATCATCAAGGAGCAGACCGGAAGCGTCATCCCGGGCCTGTTTGCCCTCGCAGCCGCGTCCACGATCGCCGCAGGCCTGGTGTATTTCCTGAAGGAACGCCGCAACGACACGGAGCCAGTCGCCGAAGCGGCGGACCGCAGTGTGGAGGCTCCGGTGCCCAGCCGGGCGTAGTGATGACGCGGTTAAGCCGCGATCGCCGCAGCGGCGCCCGGGCGCTGTAACGTTCCGGCGTCAGCGTTCCGGCGTCACTGCACTGTTCCAGCGTCCGGGCCGGGAAACCGCCCGGACGCTGTGCGGCTATGAACCCGTGATCACCAGGGCAACGCTGTGCCCGCCGAAACCGAAGGCGTTCACCAGCCCGGCCTGCGGAGTACCCGGCTGGAGATGGCGGACGTCTTCGGTAACGACGTTAAGGTCCACTTCCGGGTCCAACGCCTCTACGTTAAGGGTCCCAGGCAACATTCCGGTCCGCAGCGCCTCCACTACCACAACGGCAGCCAGGGCCCCGGCGCCGCCCAGCAGGTGGCCCGTGTGGCCCTTGGTGGACGTCACCGGGATGCCGGCACCGAAGATCGCGTTGATGGCCTGGCCCTCGAGCCGGTCGCCCACCGGGGTGGACGTGGCATGGGCGTGTACAAAGCCGATGTCCTCCGCTTGCAGGCCGGCGGAGTCGAGTGCCTTCTGCATCACGCGCCGCTGCATGGCGGGATCGGCGGCCACAATGTCGTTGGCGTCGGAGGTCACTGCTCCCCCGGCAACCGCCCCCAGGATTGCTGCGCCGCGGGCGCGGGCGTGCTCTTCGCTCTCGAGCACCACCACGCCGGCCCCCTCTGAGAGCACAAAGCCGTCCCGGCCGCCGTCGAACGGCCGCGACGCGCGCTGCGGATCGTCGTTGCGGGTTGACAGCGCCCTGATCTGCGAGAAGCCGGTGACCACAAGGTCGTTGACGGAGGCGTCCACGCCGCCGGCAATCACGACGTCGGCAGCACCGGAGCGGATCATCTCGGCCGCCTGAACAATTGCTTCAGCCCCGGAGGCGCAGGCGCTGACCGGCGTCCGGGCGCCGCCGCGGGCGCCGAGGTCGATGGACACCCAGGCCGCCGGTCCGTTGACCATCAGGCGGGTGAGGGTGTGCGGGGAAACCTTGCGCGGGCCCGATGCGGCGAGCGTCCGGTCCTGTTCCAGCGTGGAGCCGAGTCCGCCGTAAGCCGAGCCGATCACCACGGCGAAGCGCTCCGGGTCAACATCGGGCGCGCCCGCCTGCTTCCAGGCTTCCCGCGCCGCGATCAGTGCCAGCTGCCCGCAGCGGTCCATGCGCTTCATCTCGCGCGTGCTCAGGTGTTCATTGAGGTCAGCGGTGACCTGGCCGGCCATTTTCACCGGCAGCTGTTCCGCCCACCCGGCTTCGAGCGGCGCAATCCCGGACTTGCCCGCCACCAGCGCGGCCCAGGTTTCGGGGACCGATGAGCCGAGCGGGTTGATGGTGCCAACGCCGGTTACCAGTGCGCGTGGTGGTGTTGCGCTGGATTGAACTGCGTTCACGGTTCCTACTTTGCGGGGTTGTGCGTGCCGATGGGCACGAGCGTGAGGTCGGGGTGGTTCTTTTCGATGCGGCGCAGCGCCCAGACGTCGTTGAACAATGCGAGGTACTCGCCGTCGGACCGCAACAGCACCTCGGCGCCCGGCACGTTCGCCAGCGCAGGCATGGCATCCGCCGTCGAAATCCTCGCCAGCGAGTAGGGCAGGCGTTCCAGCCTCATGGGCGCACTGAAGTCATGTGCCATCCGGTCCTCCACCACCTCGAACTGCATGGGGCCGACGGCGGCGAGCACCGGCGCCTGGTCGCCGCGGAGGTCGGAGCGGAGCAGCTGGATAACGCCCTCGTGTTCGAGCTGTTCGATGCCGCGGCGGAACTGCTTGAATTTGCTAGGGTCCTTGGAGCGTGCCACCTGGAAGTGCTCCGGGGCAAAGAGCGGGATGGCGGGGTATTCCACGGGTTCGTCAAGGAACAGGCTGTCGCCCACGCGCAAGGATGATGCGTTGACCAGGCCCACGACGTCCCCGGGGTAGGCCTCGTCAATGACTTCGCGTTCGCGGCCGAAAACCTGCTGGGCGTACTTGGTGGCGAAGGACTTGCCGGTGCGGGTCTGCGTGACCACCATGCCCCGTTCGAAGACGCCGGAGCAGACGCGGATGAAGGCCACGTGGTCGCGGTGGGCCTTGTTCATGCCCGCCTGGACCTTAAAGACGAAGCCCGAGAACGGGGACTCAACCGGCCGCGGTTTTCCCTCGATGTCCGGCCGGGCAGCAGCCGGCGGAGCGAAGTCCACCAGCGCATCCAGCAGCTCCTTGACGCCGAAGTTGAGCGCCGCTGAGCTGAACAGGATAGGGGTGGCCTTGCCGGCGTGGAAGGCTTCGACGTCGAACTCAAGGTTGGATTCGATCACCAGGCCGGCTTCATCCACGGCGTCGGACCAGTTGCTGCCCTGGCTTTCAGCTGCTTCCTCCGGGGTGAAGTATTCGGTGATGGCGATCTGGGCGCCGGCGTTGTTGCGCTGGAACCGGGCGAAGCGGTCGTTGCGGAGGTCCCACACACCGCGGAAGTCGCCGGAGATGCCCACCGCCCAGGTCAGCGGCATGGGCTGCAGTCCGGTGCGCTCGGTGATTTCGTCCATCAGCGCCAGCGCGTCCAGGCCCGGGCGGTCCCATTTGTTGATGACGGTGATGATGGGCAAGTTGCGCTGCTTGCAGACCTCGAAGAGTTTCATGGTCTGGGTTTCCAGGCCTTTGGCGGCGTCCACCAGCATCACTGCACAGTCGACGGCGGCCAGCACCCGGTAGGTGTCTTCGGAGAAGTCGGCGTGGCCGGGGGTGTCCAGGAGGTTGATGACCGTGTCCCGGTAGGAGAACTGCAGCGCCGCCGAACTGATGGAGATGCCGCGGTCCTTTTCCATCTGCATCCAGTCGGAGACGGTTTCCTTACGGTTGGCCTTGCCGCTGGAGGCACCCGCGGTGCCGATCACCTTGGCGTGCAGGGCCAGCGCTTCGGTCAGCGTCGACTTGCCGGCGTCAGGGTGGGAAATGACAGCAAAGGTCCTGCGACGGCCCGCCTCTTTGTGAATCTCCGAGATCCGGGCGGGGGTGAGGACATCTTGGGACACGGTGCTACTTTCGCTGCGGGTGGGACTGTCCAGGCGCCTTTGAAGGCACTGCGCGCCGGAGCGCTGCGGCCCGGGCCGGGAAACGGACTGGCGGAAAGCCAAGTTCCAGTTTATCGCAGCACGGCAAATCAATGCCGGTCCGCTTAACGCCGCGGAAACCACTGGTTCAAAGCCTCGAAATGAGTGCCCGCTACCGTGAGCGCATGATGTGTCCCAGCAACGCCTCCTGTGGAGCCTCCGTGTCCCTCCGCACCGCCATATCCGGCAGGGAAAGGAACTGATCAGTTATGCACGGCATCTCCTTCCCGGGCAACCTGTTTTTTGATCCCCTGGCCACAGGGCTGACGACGCCCGCCCCGGCTGCCCATCTTCGCGAGAGCGAATCGATGGACGCTCCGGCGGGTACACGCCGGCAGCGGCCTACGCAGACGGCCGCCGAGCAGAAAGCACTGCGCGCCGCATCCCTGGTGAAAGTCAGCAGGGAGTTGGAACGGATGGTGCGGGAGCGGGCGCGCTAACCGCCTCGCCGCGGTATTCTTGATCCCAGTGACACTTCATTTTTCTCTGTGACCCAGAGCCTTAACAGCGGTTTCGGCCGGCTCCTCCTCGAAGGAGCCGTGATTGTGTGCGCCCGCCGGGGGAACTCCAGTTCCCCCCAAGACCGGCCACATCGAATCCCTACGCCTGGAAGATCACATGCTCAAGCCTTCATCGCCTTACCCCCAAGCTCCCTATAAGACGCCGTCTTCGCCCGCCCTTGACCGGCAAGCGCTCCGTCCTGACTGCGCCAACTGTTTTGCCCTTTGCTGTACAGCCTTCGGGTTCACCAGGTCCGCCGACTTTGCCGTCGATAAAGATGCAGGAACCCCGTGCAGCAACCTCGCCGCAGACTTTTCCTGCACCATCCACCACAGCCTGCGTGCCCGCGGATTCAAAGGCTGTACGGTGTTTGACTGCTTTGGTGCGGGCCAGTTGGTGTCCCAGGATCTCTTCGGCGGGAAAAGCTGGCTGGAGCGGCCGGCCAGCAAGGAGAAAATGTTCTCGGCCTTCAAGGCTGCCAGGCAACTGCACGAGATGCTCTGGTACCTGGCAGAGGCACAGGTGCGTACCTTTGATCCGGAGGCCTCGCAACGCGCGATAGTCCTTCACTCCATCATCAAAAAGGCGGTCGGCGGCGATCCGGACGGGTTGTTGTCACTGGACGTCCAGGAGCTGCACGCCGAAGTCAGGTTGTTGCTGATGGCCGTCAGTGAAGAAGTCCGCGCGTCCTACTTCGCCACGGGGAATGACCACCTGGACCCGGAATTTCGGCCCGGGGCAGATCTTATCGGCAAGGATTTGCGGTCCCGCCGGTTGTGCGGGGCGGACCTCAGAAGCAGCTACCTCATTGCAGCGGACCTTCGCGACAGCGATCTGACGGCCGTGGACCTGCTGGGCGCGGACCTCAGGAACGCCAGGTTTGAGGGCGCCGACCTGTCCCGGGCCCTGTTCCTGACCCAACCGCAAATCAATGCGGCCCAGGGGGATCTCCGGACGCTTTTGCCCGCTGACGTGGCCGCCCCTTCACACTGGGGCGCATAGAGGAACCGTCCGTGCAGGGGGCCGGGAGGCGTTTACGAGTCCGCGAAATGCCCGCCCGGCCACCCGCCGTCGAACCCATTTTCCGCCTGTTGGCGCTGCCCCCTAACGGGGCACTTTGGGGCTTGCCCGTGCGGAAGTTGCCGGTTCTTACCCCTATCATTGAGCTTGCGGGAGAATGAGCATTTTTTGATCCTGCCGGCGGAGCATCAAACCGGCATTCCTGCGGGCGTCCGGCCCGCACCTTTGAAGGGACACACATAAATGGCGCGGAGCCCCGAAGAATCTCTCAGGGCAACCCTGGCCAGAGTGGCACCCGGAACCCCGCTCCGCGACGGACTGGAACGGATCCTCCGCGGACGCACCGGCGCACTGATAGTCCTGGGCATGGACCGGACCATCGAATCCATCTGTTCGGGTGGTTTCGACATCGGCATCGACTTCTCCCCCACCCGGCTCCGTGAGCTCGCCAAGATGGATGGCGCCATCATCTGCGACAAAGACGCCGGCAACATCCTCCGCGCAGCCGTCCAACTGGTCCCCGATTCCAGCATCGAGACCCAGGAATCGGGCACCCGCCACCGCACGGCCGAACGCGTGGCCATCCAGACGGGCGTACCCGTTATCTCGGTCAGCCAGTCCATGCAGATCATCGCCCTCTACGTCAACGGCTTGCGGCACGTCCTGGAAGGATCCGAAAAGGTCCTGGCCCGCGCCAACCAGGCCCTCGCCACCCTTGAGCGCTACCGGTCCCGCCTGGACCAGGTCACCAGTTCGCTGTCCGCCCTGGAGATCGAAGCGATGGTCACGGTCCGGGATGTCGCCGTCACCCTCCAGCGCCAGGAAATGGTGCGCCGCATCTCGGAGGAAATCTCCCAATACGTGCTGGAACTTGGCGAGGACGGCCGGCTCCTGTCGCTCCAGCTCGATGAGCTCACGGTGGGCCGCGGCCCCGGAAGCGACGTGATCATCCGCGATTACGCCAGCCCCAACGCTTCAGCCGATGACATCGAAAAAGCCGTCAACGAACTGGTGAACCTGGGACCTACAGAACTGATTGACCTGGGCAAGATCTCAAACATCGTGGGGTTTGCCGGCGGCGAAGCGAACCTGGACGCCGTGGTGCAGCCTCGGGGCTACCGCCTGCTTTCGGGCCTCAAGGCGGTTCCGAAAGCCGTTGCAGACCGTCTGGTAGACCACTTTGGCGGCCTGCAGTTCCTTATGGCAGCCACCATCGATGACCTGATGACCGTGGACGGCATCGGCGACCAGCGCGCCCGGACCGTGCGCGAAGGCCTCAGCCGGATGGCGGAAGCAAGCCTGCTGGACCGTTTCCTCTAAAGCCAGGGGTTACTGCCGCTTTTTCGCGGCCAGAACGGCGGTTACGGAGCAGACGCTTGAAAGGAACCCGTTAGTTCAGCTGGAAAACAGCCTTAGGGCTGGCTTTCGAGCCGAGCTTCGCGGTGAAGATGTAGTACGCGCCGCCGCCTCCGGGCTTGGCTTCCACCGGCTGGCAGCCTTCAACAGAGCGGCTGCGCGACCACGGGAAGTTGGCGGTTTCGCTGGCCCCCGGTGCAAGGATTTTCACCAGGTCCTCGCTCTTCGCCTGGCAGTCCCTGGACGAGAAGATCCGGTCGGCGCCGCTGGTCACCAGGAATTCCATCTGTGAGGTTCCGATATTCACCTCGCACGGCATGGTGCCGCCGTTGGTCACCTTGAGTGTCAGCATCGGGTTTTCCCCGGGGCCGTAGGCGGCTTTGTCCGTCGACGCCGAGACAGTCACCAGATTCTGGTTGCAGGTTGGGGTGGGTGACGCCGTCGGGGTG